>CALJKH010000150.1 GCA_937973575.1 uncultured Solirubrobacterales bacterium
ATCTCCTGATCCACCTGCTCCTTCACTGGAGCCGTCTTGCCCTTGCGGCGGGCGCCGCTGGCGGTGATCAAAACCTTTGCGTCGGAGAATTCCATCCGCTCAGCGACAGCTTGGGCTGAGAAGCCGCCAAAGACAACGTTGTGAGGCGCGCCGATCCGAGCACAGGCGAGCATTGCCACTACTACCTCGGGGATCATCGGCAGGTAGATGCCAACGACATCACCTGGTTGAACACCAAGGTTCTTTAGAGCGTTTGCTGCCCGCTGAACATCACGGTGGAGGTCCGCATAGGTGACGGTGCGAGTTGAGTTGTCCTCTCCATGCCAGTGGAATGCGACCCGATCACCAAGGCCTGCTTCGACGTGGCGATCAACACACTGATGCGAGGCATTGAGCTTGCCGCCCTGGAACCAGCGGTAAAACGGCGGGTTTGAGTCGTCAAGAGCTTGAATCCAAGGCTCATCCCAATCAAGAGAGTGCGCCTGCTCCTCCCAGAAGCCAACAGGGTCAGCCTCAGCCGCATCCCAAACGGAAGTGTCTGAGATCAGCGCTGAGGCCTGAAACTCAGGTGAAGGAGCAAAGGCTGAGCCCTCCGCGAGCAGGCGTTCAAGTTCTGCTTCAAGCGCTTCGCCGGTGAGTTTGTCCCCCGCCATACGCCAGAAATCCTAGAGCCGCTAGGCGGGCTTTCCGTTGTTCTTGGCTTCCTTGGCTGCAAGAGCTTCTTCACGGCGCTCGGCGGCTGTCGGCCACGGGTGAGCCTCGCCGTCATCCCAGGCTGGTGGGCGACCAGCTGGCCACCTGTTGCTTGCAATCGCAGCGACCATCAGGAACCAAGTCGCGACGCTGAAGATGAAGAGAACGACACCAGGGCCGACGAATGTTCCAATGATCTCCGGTGGGAGAAGCCCGAGCCCGGCGACGACGCCAACCATTGCAATGAAACGGGTGAACAGGCCAACCTTCATCGCCCTGAGTGACGCGATAACCACACCGAAGGCGAGGCAGACTGAGCCGAGGAAGATGCCAACGCCAATCAGGGTGGGAATTCCAGCTTGGAAGAGGTGCTTGTACTCGTCGAATGAAAGGCCAGACTTATTGGCAAAGTTCTTTGACATCTGGACCAGCAGGATCGGCTGGATCGTGCTGGTGATCGCAAACAGGATGCCGCCAACCACGACCAGACCGGGTGCCATTCGTGGGATGTTGGCTCCGCGGGCTGCTGCAGCGCGCAGGACGAAGATAACTGGGGAGATCATTGCCACGACTGCGAGGCCCTTGGTGATTCCAGCCAGCGAGGCTGGCCCCATGCGGTTCTGAAGGCCAACGAGGCTACTGAGGTAGTTGTCAGCGTTCGCACCCGCCTGAGCTGAGGTGACAAGGGCCGCGATCCAGAAGATTGCTGCTACTGCAGCTGATGCCGCAATCCTTCCAGCGAAGACTGACTCAGCTTCGACGACCTCTGAGCCGGGCACGGAGACCGCCTCGACGCTGATTTCTTTTCCTTCAGATGCCATCGGAAATGAACCTTACCCGCCTACCGGCTACCCTGAAGGTACATGGACGGCGCAGAAGGCTTTGGATTCCCATTTGGCGGCGACCCGGACGAGATCCGGCGCCAGCTCGGCGACATGTTTGAGCAGATGCAGGGATCCCAAAAACTGGTCTGGGCTGACAACGCGATCCAACTGGCAGTCAACATGACGGTCGCTGCAATCAACCGAGTCAATGTTCAGGGCAACAGCGCTGAACAGGCTGAGCAGATCCGCTCAACAATGGCCACCGTCTTCCCTGAAGCTGTCGCGCTGGTTCGCGAAGCTCGCATGGGCCTGCAATAACCAGCTTCCAGCTAGCCGCCTTCTCCTGATGCAGCTCGGTGTTCCTTGCCTGCCCGGCGAACCTCACCAAACGACCGGAACCCGAAGATGAACACCAGTGCGCCGAGGCCCAGCAAGAAGCTAAAGGTCGCGAGCGCCAGCTGCTGGCCAACTGAGTAGGCGGCAACCACGGTTGTGGCGGCGACCCCTGCGAAGACCTTCACGATCAGGGCTTGCTGCACGCCAGCTCCACCCGGGGTGAACGGGACTGCTGTGGCTATCGCAGCGCAGGCCATCATCAACATCGTGTTCTGCACCGTGGCCCCGACTTGGAACGCTTCGAGCATGAACCAGTACGCAGCAGCCTTGGCAACCCAAGCCGCGAACTGAACTAGCCAAACCTGAGTCATGTAGGTCCGGAAGTCAAAGAGCACGCTGATGCCCTGCTTGGCCTTCTGCCAAAACGCCTTGACCCGGACGGAGAGGACCGCAAAGATCACCAGCACCAGCACCACGGCCGCTGTGATCATGAAGAGCAGGCGGTTGGGATTGGCAGCGAGCCAGTTTATGTCCGCGCTATTCAGCGTCGCGAACTGCGGGACCGACGGCATCACTCCCTGCGTGGCGGCCCAAGCTAGGACTGGAACCGCGATCGTGAAGTCGAAAACTCCCTCCACTAGGAAGGACGAAGCGACTGTTGGGTAGCTGGCGCCAGGTATTGAACTGTGGACAAGAAACAGCTTGACGACATCACCACCGCGCGCCGGGACAATGTTGTTGAAGCCAAACGCGGCCACATATGCGCCCCAGATTCGGCGCCACTGGAAGTCAGTATCTGGATAGGCAACGCGCAGAGTGTTGAAGTACGCCCTTGACCGGATCGTGATGTTTAGACCCCAAAGAGCAAGGGCGATCGCAAGTGGCAGCGGCTTAACAGCTGCCAAGTCACCGAAGAAGTGGCCTAGGGAATCCCAGAAGGATGTGGCTATAAAAAAGTTAGGCACGGGCGTTGAAGGGTACGCTCCCACATCGGATGGCTGAATTAGATGTAGCAAAGGCTGGATTTTGGTCGCGGGTGTTTGCCCGCTACTACGACAGGGTCCTCAGCGTCAGTGAGGAAGCAGGCCTGTCCACGATCCGAGCTGGCGTATTGGCTAATGCGAACGGACGCGTGCTTGAGCTTGGTTCAGGCACAGGACTCAACCTCAGCCACTACCCGGAGGCGGTTGAGGCACTCGTTCTCACCGAGCCAGACCCAAACATGCTCAAGAAGCTGCGCCGCAAGGTCGCAGTGTTGAACCATGACCGGTTCATTGAGATAACCAGCGCTGACGCCGGGAACTTGCCATTCCCTGACGATTCCTTCGACACTGTCGTGTCAACCCTTGTTCTGTGCACGGTGCCCGACCCAGTCATTGCGATCGCTGAAGCGCACCGCGTCTTGAAGCCCGGTGGGCAACTGCTGTTTGTCGAGCATGTCCTTGGCACGGGCGCTGTTGCCGCCCGGCAGAAGGCAGTCGCAGGGCCGTGGGAGAAGATCGCCTGCGGGTGCCGCTGTGACCGACCAACTCACTCCACACTTGAGGAATCTGACCTTAATGTGGTCGAAATGACACATGGCAGGATGCCAAAGGCAACGAAGTTCCTTAAGCCGCTGATTCATGGCAGGGCAGTCAAGAACGCAGCTGGCGTGGGATCCTAAGACCCATGACGAGCAACGAACTTCGGGACTACCTAACTCCGCGCACCCACTCGTTCGGCCTGCCCCTCCTCGTCACGGTCATCACCGTTGCTTGGGAGGTTGCAGCACCGAACGACGCATGGTCAAGGATCGTCATGATCCTTCTCTTCTCAGCTGCGCTTGGCCTGACGCTTCACGCAGCTGAGACCGTCACCCGTAGACGTCGAATTGGCGCCCTTGTGATCTTCGTCGCCGTGATCCTGATGACTTACGGCAACAGCGTTGGCAACGGGAATACCTGGCGTGGCATTGGCGAGCTCCTAATTGCACTCCCGGTCCTTACTGCTGCCTTCAAGGTCATCCAATGGATCGGCCGCCAGCCTGTAATCAACGGCCAGTCGGTCCTGGGCGGAGTCCTCGTATACATGCTCGCCGGCCTGATGTTCGCCCAGCTCTATGGCGCAATCACCGACCTCACCCCGACCCAAGACTTCTTCTGCAACCTGAAGGACTCGGAAGTCAGCCAGTCGGATCGCGTCTACTTCTCCTTCACGACGATCACAACGACCGGGTTCGGTGACTTTGTGTCGTGCCTCAGGCTTGGCCACGCCCTCTCAATGAGCGAGGCGATCTTCGGGCAGGTTTACCTGGTCACGATCATCGCTCTGCTCGTTGGCAACATGGGTCGCCGCCGCAATGTTGGACGGGACTCGGACGAAGACGAGCCTGCGGGCGAGCCTAAGCCCAGCTGAGGATTCCACCTAGCTCAGGCTGGGACGAGTACTTCGCCACCACGCGCTGGGGACGAAGTGATGAAGCGAGACACAACTCCCTCCTCGTCACCAACTGGCTCAAGATGGACACTGCGGGCGACTGCCCTCATGACTACATCCATTTCAGCCATGGCGAAGGAGAGGCCGATGCAGCGCCTTACGCCGCCGCCGAACGGGATCCATGTGTAAGTGCCTGGCTTGCTGTCAAGCCAACGCTCGGGCTTGAAGGAGGTTGCATCCGGGTAGATGTCCTCGCGCAGATGGACAAGCTTGATTGACGGCGCCACAAACTCGCCTGGCTCAAACTTGTAGCCGGCAATCTCAATCGGCTCGCCAACCCGTCGCACAACGAAGTCGAGTACCGGCCGCAGGCGCAGGGTCTCCTTGGAGACAGCGTCTGACCACTCGGTGTCGTCAGTGCGCGACTCATCCTCAAGCCGCTTAAGGGCAGCAGGGTCACGTGTAAGGCGTTCAAATGCCCACGAGAGAGCAGTGGATGTCGTCTCGTGACCGGCGACGATCAAGGTCACCAGCTCATCACGG
>CALJKH010000151.1 GCA_937973575.1 uncultured Solirubrobacterales bacterium
GGGCAGCGCAGCTCCACAGGTGCTTAGGTCAGCCATCGCCGGTGGGGATGTTGCTCGCCTTCAGGCGGTGCCGGGTGTAGGCAAGAGGACGGCCGAGCGGATCTGCGTGGACCTTCGCGAACAGATTGGCGATGCAATTGCAGTTGATGAAGTAGGTGCACCCGAGTCGCCGCGGGCACTTGCGCGGGATGGTCTGCTTGGGCTTGGTGTAGAGGAGAGGCTTGTTGATGGACTCCTCGATGAGGCCAAGGGCGAAACAGTTGAGGAGCTGATCCAGTCAGCGCTTAAGGCCCGGGCACGATGACCGACGGTCGTATCCAGACTCCTGACGAGCTACCTGAGGATGATCAGGAGCTCTCACTCAGGCCGGTAAGCCTCGACGACTTTGTAGGTCAGGACGCGGTCTGCTCGCAGCTGGGAGTTGCAATTGAGGCAGCAAAGGGAAGGGGAGAGGCCCTAGACCATGTGCTTCTCGCGGGCCCGCCCGGTCTAGGGAAGACCTCGTTGGCACGCATCGTCGCCGAGGAAATGGGAGCACCGTTTGTCCCTACTGCTGGCCCTGCCCTTGAGAAGAAGGCGGATGTGGCCGCTGTTTTAAGCGCTCTTGAACCGGGATCGGTTCTATTCGTAGACGAGATTCATCGTCTCCCCAAGTCCTTAGAGGAAACCTTCTATCCGGCGATGGAGGATCTTCGCCTTCCGATCACGGTGGGGCAAGGGGCTGGCGCCAGAATCGTCACGCTTGAGCTTCCTCCATTTACCTTGATCGGCGCTACAACCAGAGCTGGTGTCTTGAGCAGGCCACTGCGTGATCGGTTCGGTCTGCAGTTCCGGCTCGAGCACTATGAGCCAGTTGACCTCGCTCGGATCGTTTCGCGGTCTGCAGGCATCCTTGGAATAGAGATGGACGCAGGGGGATCAGGGGCGATTGCGTCACGCAGCAGGGGTACACCCCGCGTTGCAAATCGGCTCCTTCGAAGGGTGCGTGACCACGCACAGGTTTCGCAGGCTTCGTGCGTTACGGCGGAGGTCGCCCAAGATGCTCTCGGAGCTCTTGATGTTGACGAGCTGGGACTTGATCGTCTCGATCGGGAGATCCTGAGGGCAATCTGCACGACCTTCAGCGGCGGCCCTGTCGGGCTTTCAACCCTCGCAGCAGCTGTCTCTGAGGAGCAGGACACCCTTGAAGATGTCTACGAGCCTTACCTACTTAAAACGGGTCTAATCGAACGCACTCCGCGAGGCCGGGCGGCAACCCGGAGGGCTTTTGAGCACCTGGGGTTGGCCGTTCCCGGAGGCCTGCAGCTCGGCCTCGGCGACTGATCTGCGGATAGCCGCCCAGCGACTCGCTACTCTCGCCCGACATTGGCGTATCCATTCATCTGCCCCAACTGCGGTCACCGCACAGCGCGCACTGACAAACACTCAGGCTTCCGGCGTGAGGCCCCTGGCTGCGATAGCTGCGGCAACGGGTTTCTCTTCGAGCTTCTAGACGACTTCTACCCAGCTCCTAACGCTGCGTTCTTCACCTGTGACGCCGAAGGCCGGATCATCGGCTGCGGCAAGATCGGAAGAGCGTCGTGTAGGGAA
>CALJKH010000152.1 GCA_937973575.1 uncultured Solirubrobacterales bacterium
AGCTGACCGAGGCGAAACAGGCGAGCATCAGGCTCGCGCGCAGCATGTACTCAATAAATGACAGGGGTTCTCTTAACGGCTCGTAGGTGCGTTAGAAGCGATTATTGCGGCTGGCGCCGATTTCACCTAGGGGAAGGTGACTCGGGTTGTCCGTTCGCACGATGCCGCCAAAGCGAAGCCCCGGTAAGATCGGGAGCCTCACCAGGCGAGATAGCTCAGCTGGTAGAGCACACGACTGAAAATCGTGGTGTCCCCGGTTCGAGCCCGGGTCTCGCCATTTGCCGTCCTCAAGGAGCTTTAAGGGGAACAAAGCCTCGCTGCCCAGCAAGCCCTGCGTCAGGTGCGGGCGCGACATGACCTGGCGCAAGTCTTGGGCAAAGAATTGGGATGAAGTCCGTTACTGCTCCGAAGCCTGCCGCAGGAACAAGAAGAAGTAACCGCAGCTAAGGCTTACCGAAGCGGAATTCCGCTGGCATTGCAGAGGATTGGCAGAGTTCGCCGTTCCGCTGCAAGATCGGAAGTGATTGTGGCTAGGGAGTACTGCATCCCTGTCGGTTTGATGCTCCCTTGCTCATTTTGGAACGGCGACGCCAGCACCGCGACGGCGACGAGGCTGGCAGCAACAAGAGCTGCAGTGCTAGCCATCATTGCGACCTGAGCGAGAACGCCTTCCTCAGGGTCCGCGTAGAGGAGCACGTAGCCAACAACCATCAGGCCAGCGATCACCAGCAGCACCCAAAGCAGCGGCGGGACCTCACCTTGCGCGACCAGAAGGCGTGCGCGCCTCCCCAGTTCACGCTGGTCGGTGGCCTCGTCCCAGCTTTTAAGCGCATCAGACTCTTTGTTATTCACTGCAGGTAATTTGGTTCCGGTCTGCTCAAGGGCGGTGATCCACTTCTCTGTGAAGGCGCTTCCGGTGCCGTTCTTCATCGCTGCCCAGTCTGGGCCGACGACTGACCGTGCGTAACAGACGAGATCCGCTTGGGCGCGGTCGCGCAGCGGTGCCGGCATCTCTTCGGCTGCGGTGAATTGATTAACGACTGCGACAGCCTCACCCTCAGACTGAGTCGCCGCATTGTCGTAGGTGCCAAAGCTGAGGGCGATGATGAAGCCGAGCAGGATCACGAACCCGACGCCCACAAAACCGAAGGGGCCCGAAGCACGGTCGGAGTCGGCGAAGCGGCCGCCGGCGCGGCCATAGCGGCGCGCGACCAGCATCAGCGCGGAGCACAGAACAACTGAGAGGACGATGATTGCCGCTGCGAGAAGTGGGTTCATGGCGCGGAAGCTAACAACAGGCTCCGGCGGTGACCTAGTCCCAACCCGTGTATCGCTGGCAGGTAGTCTCGGCTACGAGATGCCAGCCCTACTCGCCACAGTCAGGTTCGACTTCGAACACCATCCGGCAGCACGGCATGGCCTTCTGCTGATGGCAGCGTTTCTAATCACCTTTCTGATCACGCGCTTCTGGGTTCGGATGCAGCGCAATGGGCCTGACTGGTGGCCGCGAAGCCTTACTGCCGGCGACACCCATGTTCACCACCTAGTCCCTGGGATCTTCCTCGTCCTGATCTGCGGCTTCCTAGGCCTCATCGTCCGCATGGACACCGTTTGGCACGACGTGCTGTCAATCGGCTTTGGCATTGGTGCGGCGCTGACTCTTGACGAGTACGCATTGTGGCTCCACTTAGAAGATGTCTACTGGGCGGAGGAGGGCCGAAGGTCGGTTGACGTCATCGCGGTCGCCTTTGGCTTCGGGCTGCTGGTCGTAATCGGAGCAACCCCCTTCGGAGTCGGTCAGGACTCAAGCATCCCGCTCTGGGTAGTGATCACTCTCATCGCCGTTGACCTCTTCGCAGTCGTAATCGCTGCACTTAAAGGCAAGCTCTACATGGCCGGCCTTGGAATCTTCATTCCGGTGTTCGGCTGGGTTGGTGCGGTGCGAGCGGCTCGCCCGGGATCCTGGTGGGCGAATCACAAGTACGAGGACAAGCCGGAAGTTGCCGAGAAGGGGCGTGTGGCTGACGAGAAGTGGAGCGCCCGCCGCACTCGCTGGTGGGACGCAATCGGCGGCCACCACGGGATCTGAGGAGCGCACGAATCAGCCCCAATTGACGGGGCGGCGGTAGGGTCAAGGCTGTACCACCTATCCAACGGAGGTTTATAGGTGTCCCACATTGAGCCAGAGCGCAAGCACCCAGGCAAGAAGCTGGGTAAGAGAGTTTTTGATGCTGAGCTACGGCGTCTGCAAACTGAGCTGGTGATCCAGCAGAACTGGATCCGCGAACAGGGCCTCCGTGTCGTCGTGATCTTCGAAGGGCGTGACGCTGCCGGCAAGGGTGGAGTGATCAAGCGGATCAACGAGCGGATTAACCCGCGCTGGTGCCGCACTGTCGCGCTTGGGACACCGACCGAGCGCGAACGCACCCAGTGGTACTTCCAACGCTATGTCGAACACCTCCCAGCAGCCGGCGAGATGGTCCTGTTCGACCGCAGTTGGTACAACCGCGCCGGCGTTGAGCGGGTAATGAACTTCTGTACCGACTCTGAGTACCAAGAGTTCATGCGCTCCTGCCCAGAGTTCGAACGGATGCTTGTCCGCTCTGGCATCACTCTCATCAAGTACTGGTTCTCAGTCAGTGATGAGGAGCAGGAGCGTCGTTTCCAGACCCGTGCAACCGACCCAATGCGCCGCTGGAAACTCAGCCCGATGGACTTGAAGTCACGTGAGATGTGGAGTGCCTACTCGCGCGCCAAGGACGAGATGTTCCGCTACACCAACATTGACGAAGCACCTTGGTACGTGGTCGACGCTGATGACAAACGCCGCGCACGCCTCAACTGCATTAGCCACTTGCTCGAGCTTGTTCCCTACGAGAACAACTCTGAAGGCCCAATCGAACTTCCGCCGAGAACTGACGACAGCACCTATGTGCGGCCGCCGTTCTCAGAGCAGAAGTTTGTGCCCCAGCGCTTCTAGTTACAGAACCGCCGGGTCCAAGTCCAGCGTTGTCCTGTCGCCACTGGCGAGCAGGTCAAGCTGTGGGCCGGTGCGGGGGAGTGCGATACGGAAGAAGTACTTCGCCGCTGCGCGCTTGCCGTCGTAGAACTCGCCGTCCTTGCCCTCAGCTGCGAGCAACTGCTCAAGCCAGAGCCAAGCGATGACAATGTCCCCTGCAGCTTCGAGGTAGGCGGTCGCGTTTGCGAGCGCCTGCTCAGCACCGTCAGCACCATTACCCCAGAGGATTCCAGTCACCTCAAGGAGTCGCTGGAAGGTTGTCTCGAGGATCGCTGCGTACTCGGCTGCTTCGCCTCCGGCTGCCTTGCCGCTCTCAATTGTCTGGTTTACCTCAGCAATGAAGGCGCCAAATGCAGCGCCGCCCTCCATCGTTACCTTGCGGCCGAGTAGGTCCATGGCCTGAATGCCGTGGGTGCCCTCGTGGATTGCGTTGAGGCGGTTGTCGCGGTAGTGCTGCTCAACCTCGTAGTCACGGGCGTAGCCGTAACCGCCAAGGATCTGAATTGCCTGAGCGTTTGCGTCAAGGCACCACTGCGATGGCCAGCTCTTGGTGATTGGGGTGAGGAAGTCGAGCAGGAGCGCTGCCTTCTTGCGGCCCTCCTCGTCCTCAAGGCTCTTGTGGTCATCGTCGAGCTTCGCGCAGTAGAGCGAAAGTGCGAGTGCGCCCTCCACGTAGCTCTTCTGAGCGAGGAGCATCCGGCGAACGTCTGGGTGCTCAATGATCGGAAGCTGTGGCGAGGCTGGGTCCTTGCCCATTACAGGGCGTCCCTGTGGGCGCTCCTTCGCGTACTTCAAGGACTTCAGGTAGCCGGCGTAGCCAAGCGATGTAGCGCCAAGCCCAACCCCTGTGCGGGCCTCATTCATCATGTGGAACATGTAGGCAAGGCCGCGGTGCTCTTCGCCGACAAGCCAGCCAACAGCGCCAGCTTCGCCGCCTGGGGTGTGGGCGCCGTCGCCGAAGGCCATCACTGTGTTGACAGTTCCGCGGAAGCCCATCTTGTGGTTGAGGCCTGCCAGCGCAACATCGTTGTTCTCGCCGAGCGAGCCGTCGTCGTTGACGAACACACGTGGGACGATGAAGAGGCTGATTCCCTTGATGCCCTCTGGGCCGCCCGGGATCTTGGCGAGCACCAAGTGGACGATGTTGTCAGCAAGCTCGTGCTCGCCGCCGGAGATCCACATCTTCGAACCGAAGATTCTGTAGGTGCCGTCCTCCTGTGGTTCAGCCCTCGTTGTGATGTCAGTGAGGGATGAGCCAGCTTGCGTCTCCGACAGGCACATCGTCCCGTAGAAGTTGCCTTCAACCATTGGCCCGACGTACTTTTCAATCTGCTCCTCGGAGCCATTAGCCACGATCAGGTTGGCAGCGCCAATTGTCAGCAGCGCATAAACGGCGAAGCTTGTGTTGGCAGCGTGGAAGAAGGAGAAGCCTGCATTGCCGACCACCGATGGCAAGTCCATGCCGCCAACGCTTGAGGGCATCGCCGCGCCGCCCAAGCCCGCCTCGTAGAAGGCCTTCAGGGCCGGGCCGGTCGAATCAACAAGTTGGACCTTGCCGTCAGGGCCAACATGTGGCTCGTTCTCGTCCGCGTCACGGTTATGAGGCGCGAAGAGGTCAGCAGCAATCCGCTGGGAGAGGTCAATTACCTCGTCATAAACAGCACGCGACTGACCTGCATACTGGGGGCGGTCAGCCATGCTCTCGACATTGAGCCATTCGTAGAGCAGGAACGAAATGTCGCGGCGGCTGATCAGGGTTGAATCAGTTGAGGGGGAGGAGGTGCTCATTTTCGGTCGTCCTTCTGAAGGTGGCGGGTCGGATTGGGTTGAACTATGACGGGAGCGGTAGCTAGATGGAACCACCGTTGACCAGGCCCACTCGGCCTCCTTCAGACAGGTAGCCTTCGTCACCTAATCCCCACTACTAATGGAGTAGACGTTGATCAACACGCGCTTTACAGAAACCTTTGGCTTTAAGCACCCGATCGTCCTCGGCGGCATGCAGGCAATCGGCACCGCTGAGCTGATTGCGGCAACTGCCAACACTGGTTGCCTCGCCTTCCTGTCAGCTTTGACTCAGCCAACTCCAGAGGCACTCGAGGCTGAAATTGCGCGCACGCGTGAGCTCACGGACCAGCCATTCGGTGTGAACCTCACGATCCTGCCGTCAATCACTCCTCCGCCATACGCCGAATACCGCCAAGTCATCTGCGAGTCAGGCGTGCCAGTTGTTGAAACTGCCGGCACGAATCCGGCTGAGCACATCCCCTTCTACAAGGAGGCTGGAGTCAAGGTTCTCCACAAGTGCACCAGTGTTCGTCATGCCCTCAAGGCTCAGACGCTCGGCGTGGACGGAATCTCAATCGACGGCTTCGAGTGCGCAGGCCATCCAGGCGAGGATGACGTCCCCGGACTTGTCTTGATCCCGGCCGCTGCCGACAAGATTGAGATCCCGATGATCGCTTCCGGCGGCATCGCAGACGCGCGCGGGCTTGTCGCAGCACTCGCGCTTGGCGCCGACGGAATCAACATGGGAACGCGTTTCCTCTGCACTGAGGAAGCCCCTGCTGAGCGCGCAGTCAAGGAGTTCATGGTGCAAGCGGACGAGCGCAGCACCGAGCTCATGTTCCGCACTCTTCATAACACGGCACGCGTCGTTAAGAACGCAGTCAGCGAAGAGGTTGTTGAGATTGAGAAGCGTGGCGGGACGTTTGAGGAGATCGCCCCGCTTGTAGCTGGCGCCCGCGGTCGCGAGGTTTACGCGACGGGTGATGTTGACGCAGGCGTTTGGTCTGCTGGCCTGTCACTCGGCCTTATTCATGACATTCCTACAGTCGCTGAGTTGATCGAGCGGATGCTGCTTGAGGCCGAGGAGATCATCCAAGGTCGCCTCGAGGGCACCCTCACCGCTGTTTAGAACTGCTGGTGGCCCGTACCCCCGCCGCGCGTGGCGCGACGGGGTGGGCCGACCCGCACCGGTCGGTCTGTGACAGCCCTAGTCCTAGTGTTGGGCTTGGGCTGAAGTCTCTTGGGGAGGGACCGAGCTAACTAGAAGCTATGAAAATAGCGTATTCCGACGGTTGTCGCAAACCGCCGCCGGTCAATCGCTTGAGTTGGCGCGATCGGGCCGGGCTAGGCAGCTTCGAGGAGCTTTGCGGAGTGCTCCACGATGCCCTCCCAGAGAGCGACAGCGATCCGAACGCCCTCTTCAAGAGCGAGCTTCTCTGTGGCAACCAGCCAGATCAGTTCGTCGATAGCCCGGTAGCCAATCTGAATCAACAACCGGTTCTCTGGCGTGTCAGGCAGGACGGCAGCTGACCACTCGATAACTAAAGGCACTACGCCGATTCGCAAGTTCATCCTTGCCATCCCCATGTCGGCGGGAAGGCCGGATCCTTCACCAGCAAAGAGCCAGGGCATCCCAAGTCCGACTCCCCACTCGAACTGTCTAGTGGTCGTAAGCGGGATTGTTTTCCTCCATTCCTTCAGCGACTTCGGCGGCGGGTAGTCAGTCTTTAGGACCTGATCAACAAAGGTGCTGAATGCCTTCTGCATCAGCTCCTCGTGGACCATCTCCAACCCACCACCGGGGAAGTACTGGCCGATCAGCTGCCGCGTCACTCCAGCCTTGGTGGCGAGGTCATCAACGGAGGCGTTCGGCTTGTCCTTAAACAGCTCTCTTGCGGCGTCGAGAATCATCTGCCTGCGGACTTCGGGGCTGAAGCGGCGCTGTTTGGGCTTTGCCTTTTGCTGGTCCGCCATTCCCTAAAAACCTAATCTAAGTAGGCGTCAGATGGCGAAGGGATTTCGCTACTGAGTCGCAGTAGGCGCGGCGGGTGTGGCGGCAGCGGCAGCGGCAGCAGATGGCTGCTCCGGGTGAATCAGGCAGGTCTTTGAGTTGGTGTTGCCAGGCCCGCCACTCGCTGGGAACGACTTCAACAGCGCATCCGCGATGAACTTCGCGCGCTTTGTATAGCCCTCGCTGGTGAAGTGAATTTGGTCTGTCGTGTACCAGTTGGTCTGAACATCAGACGGCCAGTCGTAGGCGCGCATGTTCGGGTACTTGTCGCACGCAGCCACCACTGTTGCGTTCCACTGCTGCATCAGGCTGTTTGAGTAGCCACCGTCGCTCAGCAGGGTCTTGACGTTGACCCACATGACTGGGTCCTTGCCGATGATCTGCATCATCAAGTCAATTCGCTTCGCGAAACCGTAGGGCGAGTGGTCGTAGACATCATCCGCTTCGTTAAGCCCGAGCGCCAAGACCCAGCAGCCTCCCTTGTTCTTTGCCCTGAGTGCCAGTGCCGCCTCTTGGGCGTTGGGTCGGTTCTCAACCTTCTCAACGACTGAGCGAGCATCTGAGATGTCGAGATAGGCGGTTGAAGCGCCGACACGCGCGTACTGGCCGCTGATTCGGTTCTTCCTGCTGGGGATGTACTCAGGGTCTTCGAGGCCAAGCGAGGTTGAGTCGCCAATATGAACCACTGACTTGCAGCTCGTGTGGTTCGCTGTCAGTGGAACTGCAGCCGACTTGACTGCCTTAGTTAGTGGGCTGCGCCCGTTTGCCTTGCTGTCAGTCCCAAAGCCCGCAAGGCCAGCCATCGCGACGAGGAGGATCAGCCCGCCTGCCACGAGACCACCAGTCTCAGCGCGCGTGAGGTTCTGGCGGGACCATCGGCCGCTTCGCCAATCCGCCCACAGCCGACCAATTGCTCCGTGGCGAATTGGATCCTCAACAAACTTCCAGGAGAGAGCTGAGATGCCGAAGATCGCAACCAACTGAAGGAGTGTGCGGATGGGGTCGATTCCCTTGCTTCCAGCTGGCGTAGTCAGGGCAATTACGGGGAAGTGCCACAGATAGATTCCGTAAGAGCGCTCGCCAATCCACTTCATCGGCGAGCAGCCAACGGCAAGCGCCACGCGCGAGGCTGGGTGGGCAAGCGACGCGACGAGAATGCAGGTGCCAATTGACAGAAGTAGGAAGCCACCGCGGTAGAGGAACGGTGACTTCTCGCTCGTGGCAAAGAACATCACTAGGACGACCAACAGTCCGAACACGCCGGCCCCGTCAACAATGTTGCGAGCCCTCGAGTTGATTCGAGCTCGCAGCTTCTGGCTTGGCCAGACCATCGCTAGCGCTGCGCCTACAAGTAGCTCCTGTGCCCGAGTGTCGGTGCCGTAATAGACCCGCGACGGGTCTGAACCAGCCTTGTACATCAGCGCCATCAGAACAGCTGAAATAAGCGCGAGGCCAAAGGTTGCGAGGGCAAGCTTGGGGCGCAGGAAGGCTGCCTTCGAGTCAGGGATGAACTTGACCCCGAGCAACAAGATCAAAGGCCAAACGATGTAGAACTGCTCTTCAACGGAGAGCGACCAGAGGTGGTTTAGCGGCGGTGGTGCACCAAAGCGCTGGAAGTAGGACACCTTGTGGAAGATCAGCCACCAGTTGTTCACATAGAACGTGCCAGTGAGGACTGAGGTGGGGAAGTCGGATCCCTGATGGGGGCCAATCACTGTCACCCAAGCCAGCACTAGGACGAGCATCAGCAGCAGCGCGGGGAGGAGTCGGCGGGCACGCGCCAGCCAGAACTGGGCAAAGCGAATCCCGCCCGTGTTGACCATGCCAAGCAGAAGGTCCGTGATCAGGTAACCGCTCAATGTGAAGAAGACGCCAACGCCGAGCAGGCCCCCGGGAAGCCATGAGAACCCGAGGTGGTAGACGATTACTCCAAGGACAGCGATGGCCCGCAGGCCATCAAGCCCGGGCATGTAGCGCCGCTTGCCCTCAATTGGTTCAGGCATTCGGACTGCTCAAGTGCTCTCTGCGGCAGCGGGGGGTGCGCGTCACCCTGTTAACGCTAGCCGCGTGGGCAGATGCGCGGCGCAGCAGCCCTTTCGTGGAGCCGCTTGTGGGCTAGGGAATCAGGCTGTGATCCAACGCGAAGCCAACTAGGTCAGCTCTGGTGTCCAACTCGAGTTTGCTCATGAGGTTCGCTCTGTGAACCTCAATTGTCCTCTTTGAGAGGTGGAGCTGCACGCCAATTTCCTCGTTGGTAAAGCCGAGTGCCACGAGCCTCAAGACCTGCGCTTCCCGTTCGCTCAGTACATCTGGTGCGGCTCTCTCGAGCTTCGCCATTTCAACACCAAGGCGACCGTTCACATAGGGCTCGAGTCGCTTAGCTCTGCGAATAGCTTCGTTGAGGGCTTCGGGACCTTCAGTCCTGAGGACAAAACCAAGTGCGCCGTCGCGCAGGACCTGACGTGCTGCTCTTGCGTCGGCATTGCTGCTGAGGACGATCAAGCGCGTCTCCGGCGAGACATTGCTTAACTCGGCAAGGAGGCCTTTTGCAACCTCGGCCTCTGGGCGCGCACCTGGCGAGACGATCAGAACATCAGGCCTGTGGCCTCTCGCGTAACGGACTGCTTCTTCAGGCCCGTTTGCGACAGCAACCACATCCATGTCGTCCTCATCTTGGAGCAGCCTCTGCAGTCCACTTCGGACTAGTTCCTCACCATCTGCGAGCACAATCTTGATCACATCGCAAGGGTATTAGTGAATATCCCTATTGATACGGGGAAAACCCGTAGTGATCAATTAGTGATTTGCTGTACTTCTAATTACTGTAATCAGGCGCCGCGATGGGCGTCAGACCGTGGGGCCAGAGGCTTAGCGAGAGCCACAGCAACCGCAGTAAGTCCGACGGTGAGCAAGATCCCCACTGCGGTTGGGTGAGCCAGTGTGAGAAGAACAATGGCGCCAATGGCTACTGCGCCTACGCGCAGGAGTGACACGAGACTCTCCCCGCTCGGGTCTGCAAATGCTGCTTTCCCTCCGCCTGTCCACCAGGCGACAAAGGCCACCAGAAGTCCAACGAGTGCGGTGAGGCGAATGCCGCGCGCGAAGTAACGAACAAGGGTGTCGAAGAATGCTGCCGCGGCATCCTGAGGCATCGTGGACGGCAAGCTGTCTAGGTAGAACCAGCGCCCAAGGGCCAAGAGGATCCCCAGCCCCGCCATGGTGCCAGCCAGCGCAAGGCCCGCGGTAACGATTGAGCGGCGGCGGTTCTTTGAGGCGAGCATTGCCGCAATGAACAGAAGCGGCGCAAGGATGGTCAATAGGAGAGTCAGGCCATTAAGGGCCTTGACGATGCCTTGGATGTCTGCCAGCGCCGGCGCGTCGAAGATCACGACCTTGCCGTTAGCCGACTTCCCATTGGGCACCGTCAAACCTGTTTTGTCGATAGTCGCCTTGACTGGTCCAACAAGTGGGCCGACATCAAGCGTCACCTGTCCTTTTCCAGTCAGCTCGACGAACTTTGCCTTCTTGCCTTCAAGCACATTTACAAGTTGCTCATGGGAGCGACGGCTGATCACCTCCCAGATCTTCGGGAACGCAGGTGAGGCGAAGAACTTCTCTGCGGCCTGATGAGTGAAGTTGCCCAGCGCGGCCGCAATTGGGCCGGACAGGGGCGCTGCCTTGGGTGGGAGGTATTGAGCGAGAAGTGACTTTGGGTCAACTGCAGTGTTGATCTGCTTGGTCGTCGCGTCTGCGAGAGCACTCTGAATGGCCTTATTGCTCGCAAGTGGAGCTACCGTCTCTACATACCGATTGGTGTCGAGCGTCTGGTTGCGTACCCATGTGAAGGTGAGGGCCAGCAGGGACAGGATGCAAGCAAGCGTTAAAAGTACGACTGAGAGCTTGCCGGGCTTTGTTTGAGGCATCCCTCACTCTTCGCCTCATCGAGGTGAAATCCCTGCCACTCAAACTTCACACCTCTGCCTTACCTCGGTCTTACCCAGCCGGGTCAAAGTCTTGCTTGCAACAAACACGAAAGAGGCGAATGGAAGATGGGCTACACATACCGAGCAAAGAAGGACTCACGAGCACGCCACGACCTTGGTCGTATCGCCAAGAGCGCTGCGGTGACATTTGGTGTGATGGCAGCAATGGTCGGCTTCCAGGCCAACTCAGGCCCAGCTACCGGCATCACAAGCGCTTCGACCAAGACGCAGCTGGTCGCCAGCACACATGTCGTCAGCCAGACTCAGACTGGTACTGCCGCCGCTCCACGCAGCAACCACGCAGCTCCAGTCGTTTCAAGCGGCCCATCGGGCGGCTAGCCTTCACACCATGATTCGTAGGAAGATCGCGCCGCTCGCTGTTTTGCTCCTGCTGCTCGCAGCTGGGACAGCGTCAGCCAAGGTTTACCCAGTCGGCCTAACTCTCAAAGACGCCCGCGTGGCAGCAGTCGGATTCGCAGCCAGCCAAACAGTTCCTGGGACCGCATCGGGGGCAGCCACCTCCACATGCTCAACTGTGAGTTGGATGGCAGCCCGCTGTGTCTGGACTGAGGCGATCACGCCAACTGCCTCCGGCGGGGCCAACAGCTGCAGTGGAACGGTCAGCGTTGTGCGCCAGCAGGTGAAGGGTTACCCCTTGAAGCTCACCAAGGTTGCTGGCACCAAGGTTGTTTGCCGCAAGGTCGCTTCCAGCTAGTTAGAGGACATCGCGCCGCTGGAACAGCTCGGCGCCAACAACAGCAAGCAGCAGCCCGACTCCGGTTAGCCCGACGGCGTGGCTCCACGCGAATCCGTCTTGGACTGCCGACCCGTACCAGCGGAATGCCGACGCGATCCTCACGTCATGGAGTTCCGGCGAAATCTTCCCGACCAGATCAACCACGTACATCGCCACCAACGTGCCCGAAGCGATTCCCGTCACCGCTGCTGACCTGTGGAGGAACCCGGCCAGAAGAACTGCAAAGCCAGCGAACGCGACTGACAGCGGGAAGACATTGCCAAACCCAGACGCGAGAGCCCGCGGGGACGCGTGGGCTCCAACGAGTTCAGCCATACCCAAGGTCATTCCCCACATGATCAGGAGGTTCACCGCCAGCAGGATCGCTGTCGCTAGGAACGACCCGGCAACCAGCACCCGTCGCGAGAGGGGGAGGGCGAGAAGCGAATCAAGGTGCCCGTGCTCTTCCGCCCAGACCATCGCACGGGTAGCTGAGCGGATGGCAAAGAAGGCCAGCGCGAATGGGACGATGAAGCTGAGCATCTCCACATCCACGTACTGGTTGACATTGCTCAATTCACGGATGCTGAAGGCCTGCTTGATTGCCTCTGGGTAGCCCTTAATCGCAGCCCCGATAGCCCCGGAGATTGACGGCCACATCGCAGCGATGAGAGCGCATGTGGCTCCGAGGCTTACTCCCCAGATCAGGGGAACCTTGCGCTGGAAGTGAAGGTCGCTGCGCAGCACCGCAATGAATGACTTAGAGGTCGTTGGCGGTGTCGCGGTAGGCATCGCGCTCACGACTCCGATGCTTCGTCGTAGTACTCGAGGAACAGCTCCTCAAGAGAAGGTGCTGTCACCTCAAGGTCGCGAACATCAAGCTTGGCAATCGCTTCAACTAGAGGGTTGATGTCACCTAGTACCCGCAGTCGCAAGGTGTTGCCGTCTATGGAAACAGAGTCAACGCCAAGTAGTGAGGCAAACGCTCCAGCGTCCACTGCATCTCCCAGTGCCACCTTGACCTTGCGGTAGGCCCGGCCCTTCATCTCGCTGACTGACTCGATTGCCGCAAGACGACCAGCTCGGATAATCCCGACTCGGTCACAGATCCTTTCCACTTCACTCAGATCGTGGGAGGAGAGAAACACGGTCGCGCCCTTGTCGCGGTGCTCGGCAACCACTGTGAGGAACTCCTCCTGCATCAGTGGATCTAGGCCGCCGGTGGGCTCATCCAGAATCAAAAGCTCAGGGTTGTGAAATAGGGCCTGGATCAGCCCGATCTTCTGGCGGTTGCCGCGGGATAGCTCGCGCAGAGGCTTTGTGAGGTCTGCGCGGAAGCGCTCGGCTAGGTCGGCCGCGCTACCCAGGTCGTCCATGCCGCGCAAGCGGGCGAAGAGGGTCAGTAGTTCATTACCCGTGGTCCTGTCCTCGTAGGCAAAGTCACCTGCCAGGTTCCCAATCCGAGAACGAATTGCCCGACTATCCCTGTGGCTATCTAGGCCGAATAGGAGCGCGCTTCCAGCAGTGGGGTGGAGCAGGTCAAGGAGCGTCCGAATCGTGGTCGTCTTGCCGGCACCGTTGGGGCCGAGGAATCCAAAGATCTCCCCTTTGGGCACCTGCAGGCTGAGGTCCTCAATCCCACGCGAGTCGCCGTAGGACTTGGTTAGCGCTGCTGTTTCGATGACGGCGGTCATGGGGCAGGCCTATGACTCGCCCCATCCGCCGCTGCACTCGGCCTTAAGCCGCAATCAAGTGGTCTTCCACTGGGCGGTGAATTCGCTCCTCAAGGTCCAGCAGCTTCCGCTCCCGGTAGCCGCGCCCGTCAGCCCTGTGGACGACGATGATCCTGTCCGGTTTGAACTGGGCCACAGCGTCGTGAACTGCCAGCTCCGGGTCTGCGTCGCCTGCATCAGCGGTCGCGACGGCAGCTTCCATCCCGACAGTCCTGCGAGCTTCATCCGCAGCTTCGCGGGCGTCCTCAATGCCACCTTCATCGGTGAACCAGTAGGCCAGCGCCGACCTCGCCACGCTCGGGACAACAATCTTGAGGGTCGTGTCCTTCAGATCGCGCGGTGGTACCTCGTGCTCTAAGTCCTCTAACGCCACATCTGGAGTTACGACCAGCAGCACTCGCTCTGACTTTGTTCCAATCATCTCAACAACCTCCCGCCGTCAACGACGATTTGTGACCCGGTCATGTAAGAGGAGAGGTCCGAGGCGAGGAACAAAGCAGCGTTCGCAATCTCGTCTGCGTGGCCCAAGCGCCCAAGGGGAATCATTTGCTCGAAGGCATGGAGTGCCTCACTGTCAGTGCCCTCAGTACCTGGGGTTGCGATCCCGCCGGGCGCAATCGAGTTGACTCGGATCCCATAGTGGGAAAGCTCGAGCGCGGAGCTCTTGGTGAATCCCCACGCGCCGTGCTTGGAAGCGTCGTAGTGCGACAGCCCTTCCATTGACGGATGTAGAGCGTCTATCGAAGTGATGTTGACGATCCGACCTTGGCGCCCGCTCGCGACCATCTTGCGAGCTACGAGCTGAGTGCAGAGGAACAGTCCAGTGAGGTTCACAGCGATGACGCGTTCAAAGATTGCTGGGTCCATGTCAAGCAGCGGCATTGCTGGGTAGATCCCAGCGTTGTTGACGAGCACATCAACTCCGCCAAACGCTTCAACAGTCGAGCCCACCATTGCCTTGACGGACCCAACGTCGCTGACATCGGTCGCCACTCCGACGGCGCTTCCGGAGCGAGCGTCGTTGAGGTCGTCAACGAGGTCATGGCGCTCACGGTCAGGGTCAGCGATCACAACGTTTGCTCCGGCAGAGTGCAATCGCTGGGCGATCGCCTTGCCGATTCCCATCGCTCCGCCGGTAACGATCGCCGTCTCCCCGCGAAGTGAGGAGAGTTCCTCCCTAACCTGAGTTCGCTGCTGGACGCTCATGCCCGACCCTCTCACAGGTTTCGAGCTTGCGCCACATCAATTCGAAACAGCGCCGGCGGGATAATGGTCGGGTGAGCGAAACCTCAGACTCCCAAGCGCGACGCATTCGCCGGTTTGGGAACGCATCCCTGGTTGTCTTTGCGATCGCTTGCGCCTGCGTTGTTCAATCGCCGCAGTGGGCGCAGACTTCGTACTACCTCCTCACTCAGTCCCTAGCCAGCGGGACGGCCACGATTGACAATCACCATTGGCAGACGGGGGATAAGAGCTGGTACCAAGGCCACTACTACTCCGTCAAGGCACCTGGCATGTCGCTGGTCCTAGTTCCACCGTTCGCGCTGCTTCGCTCTGTCGGTTTAAACCCGGGCAACTCAACCTCAGCTGAGCGCCACAGCAAGGCTGGGCTCAAGCGGTCAAAGCGGATGATGGCTCCGCGGCCAGCATGGGCGAGGGAGGAGGTCCGCCGTGAGCGATGGATGATCTGGGCGCTTGGCCTGATTGGAACTGTCACACCCGCGTTCGGACTGCTCTGGCTGCTCCGAAAGGAGGCAGAGCTGCTGGTGCCGGGCACTGGCACGGTCAGCGCTATGACAGTTGGCCTAGGCACAATGATCCTTCCGTTCGCAACGCAGCTGTTTGGCCATCTGATGGGTGCGTTCTTCCTCTTCCTCTCCTTCCATCTACTGATGCGAGAGCGGCGAGGGGACCCCAGCTGGAAGCTGCTCCTTTTCGCTGGACTCGCAGCTGGGGTGGCAATTGTTGTGGAGTACCCAATGGCATTTGGGGGCATGGCGTTGGGTGTTTACGCCATGCTGCGCGACCCTAAGGAGTTGGCGACAGCAGTGAGGCGGGCGATGGCATACGGGGGAGGGGCCCTGGTTGGGCTGATCCCGCTCGGTATCTACAACCTTGCTGTGTTCGGTTCGCTCACCCACCTTTCTTACAGCGGTGCCGTCGCGGTGGAGGGCAAGTCGGGCCACGCGAAGCTTGGCCTTAATGACTCGGGCTTCTTCGGCATTGGAATTCCAAGGCCAATGGCCTTCGTCGACGTCCTGTTCTCGCCCCGCGGCTTGCTGACGGCGGCACCGGTTTGCCTACTCGGATTTATTGGCTTGCTCTGGATGCGTCGCGAGCGTCAACACAAGGCTGAGGCATGGACTGCGCTCGCGGTTGTGGGTGTCTACATCTTCTATGTGTCCGGCTACTGGCTGCCGTTTGGTGGGGGTTCCCCGGGCCCACGGTTCCTTGTGGTGACACTGCCGTTTCTTGGGCTAGGTATGCCGTTCGTATGGCGGCGCATTCCGTCCGCAACTGCTTTTCTCGCTGCGGTCAGTGCCACGGTTATGGCTGTGGCGACCATCGCTGAGCCGCTGGTCACGCGACATACGATTAGTTTGTGGGGCAACCGCCTGCTCGGCGCTCCAGGCTTCAAATCCCTCTTCAACCTTGTCGGGTTCCCGCTCGGCGCGGGCTCAGCCATTCCCGTGCTCTTACTGCTGATTGGTTCTGCGGTACTGGCAGGGTTTGCAACTCGCGTAAGCGGCTTTGGTACGAGGAGCGACCTCAAGGTGGCCTTCGCCGCGCTGGTTAGTTGGTTGTTGGTTGCCCTACTGATCAGTCCAGCAATCGGTGAACAGGAAATTGACCCAGGGCTTCCAGCTGTCGGACTTCCCGGGGACGCTGTCGGGCTGCCTGCGAACTTGGTCCTGATCGCTTCATTGGTTGGTGTCGCGGCAGTGGTAGTACCGCTGCTTCTAACCAGGCAAGATCGCAGCAGCTTGAGCTAAGCCAAAAGCTCCTCGGCCCCGACTCCGCCAATCGCTTCCTCCGCGGCGAGGTCGTCGCCCGGAGTGTGAGCGGTTGTCCGAAGCGGAACTTCTTTGAGTGCGATCGTCAGAAAGAAGGTGATTACAGTCAGGCCAGCGCCGACTAGGAACACCGGCTGGAGTGCGTCAACGAATGCCTGCATGAACTCGTGGCGGACCAGTGGCGGCAGAGCCTTGACTTGCTCCGGGCTGATCTGAGCCTTCGCAGTTAGGTGCGCTGCCGCGGTCGCAGGCATGGAGGCAAGTTGATGGCTAAGCCGTGACGCGAAGATCGCCCCGAAGATCGCCACGCCAAACGAGCCGCCCATCGACCTGAAGAAGGTTGCGGTTGAAGTAGCGGCCCCAACGTCCTCCTGGGGAGCGTCGTTCTGAACGACCAGCACCGTCACCTGGAGGACTAGGCCAAGCCCAATGCCAAGCACCAGCATGTATACGGACGCAGTCCAAGTTGGTGTGTCGAGCGCAAGGCGGGAGAGCATCAGCATCCCGATCACAGTTATGAAGCTGCCGACTATCGGGTAGGGCTTGTAGCGGCCGGTCCTAGTTACCAAGCGGCCGGAGATGATCGCCATCGCAAGCAGGCCACCCATTAGCGGCAGCATGCGCAGGCCTGAGCTCGTTGGACTCACGTGGTAGACGAGTTGAAGAAATACGGGGATGAAGACGATCGCGCCAAACATCGCGACGCCCACCAAGAGGCTGATCGCGCAAGCAACTCGGAAAGGCCCTGACTTGAACAGGGTTAACGGGATGATCGGTTCCTTGGCGCGCGATTCCTGCCCAATGAAGAGGGCGATAAGAACTGCTCCGCCGACACCTAAGCCGATGATCATCGGAGAGCTCCACGAGTACTCGTTGCCACCCCAAGTTGTCATCAGGATCAGTGCACTCACTCCGGCTGTCAGCAGTGTTGCGCCGAGCCAGTCGATCTCGTGTCGGTGCTTCGGAACATGGAGGTGGAGCTTGGCGATGACAACAGCAAGTGCCACGAGGCCGATCGGCACGTTGATGAAGAAAACCCATTGCCAGGAGAGCGACTGGACGAAAAAGCCGCCAAGAAGTGGCCCGCCGACTGACGACACGGCGAACACCGAGCCAACGATTCCGATGTAGCGCCCGCGTTCCCGGGGCGGCACTAGGTCGGCGACTATTGCTTGAGCGCCGACCATTAGGCCACCAGCTCCGATTCCCTGAACTGCGCGGAAGATGATCAGCTCCTCCATGTTCTGGCTAAATCCAGACAGGAGCGAGCCAATAATGAAGATCAGGATCGCTGCGAGGTAGAGGCTCTTTCGCCCGTACATGTCGCCGAGCTTTCCGTAGAGCGGAGTGGAGGCAGTAGAGGCGAGGAGGTAGGCCGTCACTACCCACGAGAGTTCGTTGAGCCCACCCAAGTCACCGACGATTGTCGGTAGTGCAGTGGAGACGATTGTCTGGTCTAGCGATGCAAGGAACATGCCCAGCATCAGCGCGCCGAAAACGGGCGTCAGTTCCTTGTCAAAGCCGAACCGTTTGCTGTCTGCCGGGGCGGAGGCGGAAGTCATTACCTACATATTGAAGACTTTCTGCTGCGGTAAACCCGCAGCCTCGGGGAGTAGACCCTCCAGCTGGAATGGGTGTGTTCCCCCTACTAAGTGGGGCATAGAACACGGAGACAGGGCTACTAACCCCCACTTAGCGTGACTTGCACAGCCGATTCGCATAAGGCGGTCGGCGCTGTGGGGTCACATGCGAGGTGGGTCGTGTCCGGTGAATCGCAAGCTGGAGTCAAAAGGTTTCTTGCAGTCATGGGTGTTCTCGCGGCTGCAACTGGTGCGGCGCTGGCAAGCACTGCCGCTGCTACGCCAAGCTCCTCAGGAACTTTCCGTGTAATTGCGGGCGGCTACCGGAACGGTGCCTCCAACACTGGGACTGACTACTCACTTCCGCTTCAGGGCGCCGGGCTGCAGTACTCCTCCTCTTCGGGCTTTGGGTCGCCATCCGCGTTCCCACTGACAGACTCACTCGGAGCTGCGACAGCTGGTGTTAACAGCGGCACTTACTACGCTCGGGAGAACACCGCTCCTTCGGGCTGGCGGGCATTGACTCAGCTCAGTTGGGGTGGGTCAACGAAGTCGTATGTCGGCAGCGCATCAGTAAGTGGTGGTGGAACCTCCACGGCCAGCGTCGACTCAGGACGTAGCGTTCGCTTCGTTCACGCACTCGACAATCCGCCTCTGCCAACCAGCTGCGGACATGGCCTCAAGGTGCTTCTGCTTCTAGATACCTCGGGCTCAACAAGCGGCCACAACAACGCGTACAACGCTGCTGCCAAGACGTTCGTCAGCTCACTCTCGGGAACTCCCACCAAGTTGAAGATCTCATCATTTGCCACGAACTCTTCACCGGACAACGTGACCCAGTACGACCTCAACACTGGCGCTGGCCAGACGGCGGCGAACTCCAGGATCAACTCGATCTACCCAAACAACACGAGCGGTAGCGGCTACACCAACTGGGATGCGGCTCTTAAGGACGCCGCATCAGCTGGAGTCGACGTAATCGTCTTCGTTACCGACGGTAACCCAACAGTCAATTTGGGCAATCTCTCGGGCAGCAGCAACACTCGAATTGACGACATCACATATGGCGTGGCGTCGGCAAACTCGGCGAAAAACCCTGATGGAGTTGCCTCCAGCGGTGACGAGCAGACGATGATGGCTGTGGGTGTCGGCGCCGACTTGAGCGCGACTAACTTGAGCGCCGTCTCGGGCCCAACTGAGGGCACCGACTACACAACATCCTCTGACCCAGCTGCTCTCGCGGCGACACTCAAGGCGGTTGCCGCCAAGATCTGCGGTGGCTCGGTCAAGATCACGAAGGATCTGAAGCCAGAGTCTGACCCTGGCAAATTCAACCTGACTATCGACGGTGTCGCCAAGGCACCGCTTGCCGTCGGCAATGGTGGGTCAGTCGGCCCATTCGACCTCCCAATTGGCGATCACACCGTCGGGGAGGAGGCGGGTAACGCGTCGACGGATCTTGCGAACTATGTGCGGAGCATTGACTGCTCAAACAAGAGTGGTTCGATCCCGGTCGACCAAGCCACCGGAAAGATCACAGTCAACACAGATGACGTGATCACCTGCACCATCCACAACCGTCGCAAGGCCGGCACGATCACAGTCACAAAGAAGATTGATGGCATTCAGACGGGGGACACTTTCAACCTCCTAGTGAACGGCGATGTCAAGAAGAAGGATGCTGGCAACGGTGACTCAACTGGCGCCGTGCCGGTTGGAGCAGGAGAGAACACGGTGACTGAGACAGCTGGCACCACAGGCTCGCTGGCCGACTATGTGTCGTCAACTACTTGCTCCGCTGATGGCAAGGATGTCCCAGTAGACCAGGCAACTGGCGGCCTGAATGTTGCTGACGGCCAGGCAGTTGCGTGCACGATTACCAATCGTCGGATGACTGCGACGCTAGAGGTCCGCAAGACCCTCGTCCCGAGCAGCGACAAGGGCCTGTTCAACCTCACGATCAACGGTGGCATTGCGGCGACTGATGTCGGCGATGGCGGAAGCACTGGTCCTAAGACAGTCCTCACTGGCCCCAACACTGTCGGCGAACAGTCAGGCACGGGAACCGACTTGAATCACTACACGCAATCGATCGCGTGCACCGACGGCAAGGACTCAGTTCCCGTTGATCAGGCGACTGGTGACCTCACAATTAAGACTGACGGTGCTGCCGTCGTCTGCACCATTACTAACACGCGGATCGTTGGTCATCTGAGCATCACCAAGAAGCTCAGCCCGGTGAATGACCCAGGCAAGTTTGACCTCTTGATTAATGGTGGGGTTAAAGCCTCGGCGGTTGGTAACAACGGCACCACCGGCCCGGTTGCGGTTGACCCTGGCACGAACACTGTCAGCGAGCAGGGCAACGGCACTGACCTTGCCGGCTATTCAGTTGATTGGAAGTGCTTGGACGGTGCTACGCCGGTAACTATCGGCGCCGGCGGGAAGGTTGATGTGCCCGCTAACCACACCGTTGACTGCACGGTGACGAACACGAGGAACACCGGGACGATCACGGTCGTCAAGAGCCTGAGTCCATCGAACGACCCTGGCTTGAGATCGGAAGAGCACACG
>CALJKH010000153.1 GCA_937973575.1 uncultured Solirubrobacterales bacterium
CGCACTCACTTGGATTACTGAGCCCTGGCAGGCACCACTGCTCGCAAGAGGCGGCCTGATCGCAATGCTCACCGGCGCGGCCGCAGCCGCAATTGGCTGTTGGGTGCTCCTCAGGGACCTGCCCTACGCCGCCGAATCCCTTTCCCACGGAATGTTCCCGGGTCTAGTGGCTGCCGCGATTCTCGGGGTTCCGATCGCACTTGGAGGCCTTGCCGGACTCGCATTGGCAGCGGGAGCAATCGTCGCAGCAAGACGGTGGATCACCGACGAGAACCACTCCATCGCAATCGCGATCATTCCGCTGCTCGGCCTAGGCGCCGTACTTGCCCTTTCAGGTCCTGTTCCGCCCGGGACTGGAAGCGCTCTATTTGGCGATGTGCTCTCAACCGACAGCACCGACCTAATCGCAGCCTTCGCGGTAGCTGGACTTGTCGCAGTCGCCCTTTACGGCCTCCATTGGCGCCTCTTGGCTTCGGGCCTGACAGGCAAGGGAATTACTGCTGACGCGATAGTCCTTGTCTTCCTAGCTGTTGCGACAGCAGCCGCAGCAAGGAGCCTCGGAGCCCTGCTGGCCGTCGCCTTGATCCTCGGCCCAGCATCTGCCGCGAGTCGCCTGGCTGACCGAGCGGGAAAGATGATTCTCATCGGAGCCGGCACCGCGATTGTCTCGGTGACGGTTGGAGTCGAAGCCTCGTGGCATCTGGACGTGGCCACCGGCCCGGCGATCGCGCTCTGCGCAATCATTCCCGCCGCTATTGCAGCTGGAGTCAAACCAAAGAAGGCGGGGATCTAATGCCAACTGACCGCGACTGGATTGCGACGGCTACCGCCCGTCTTCAAGAAACAGGGCGCCGAGCTGGCGGGGCTCGGTCCGAAATTATTGGCCAGCTGGCCAAGGAACGCTGCGCCGTCTCGGCTGAACAGCTAGAGACAACACTCTCCCAACAGGGCCGCAAGGTAGGTCGGGCAAGCATCTACAGAGCTCTCGAAGCGCTTGCCGAACTGAATCTCGTTCAAAGAGTGGACCTCGGCGAAGCAGGCTCCCGCTGGGAACGGAGCGGAGCTGGCTCGCACCACCATCACCACCATCTCCTCTGCACCAGCTGTGGGTCCGTTGTCCCCTTCGAAGACGATGCTCTTGAGCGGGCACTGCATTCACTTGGCGATAGAAACGGTTACGAACTGGACGCCCACGATGTCACTCTGCACGGCCGCTGCGCAACATGCGCGACAATGAAAAGTAACTAGTGCTGAAGAACATCCTCATACCTCTGATTGCCCTGATTGCCGGAACCGCCGTGGCGGCAATCTTTGGCGCCGAAAGCCTTGGCATTGCTCTCACCTTTGGCCAGATCGCTTTCGTTGCAGCGCTGACTTGGGTTTTGCTCAAACGCTGAACTGAGCTTGCGGTCGCTGCCGCTGGCCATAATTGCCCTATGAGTTCAAAACTCACCCGCCTCCTTCTTCCCCTCGCCTGTCTCTTGGCCCTCGCCGCTAGCCTCACCGCCTGCGGAGGCTCGTCTCATAGCGGCAAATGGCGAGTGGTCATGTACGGCGATTCACTCTCAGTTGAGTCAGGCCCCCATGTAGCGCGCGCACTGAGAAGCAGCAAACAGGCGATCTTCATAAATCGGGCAGTCTCAGGAACCGCACCATGCGACTGGCGAGACAGCATCAGCCATGACGTCACAGCCAAAAACGTCGAATTCGCAATCGTTGAGATTTACGGCAACAATGCTTCGCGCTGCCAACTCAAGATCGCCGGCGGATACAGGCCGCGAACGGACTCATCCGACTACTGGAGGATGTACCGCAAGGACATCAGGGAGATGCTGGCCCTCTTCCCAGCGTCAGTCAAGGTAATGCTGGTTGCCGCACCAGCAGCGAGCGTCGACCGGATCACGGGCCATTCACACAAGGCCCGCATGCTGGCCATGATGAAGACCTTTGCTGGCCACAGGGACAACACCTTTGTTGTCGACGCCGGCCT
>CALJKH010000154.1 GCA_937973575.1 uncultured Solirubrobacterales bacterium
TGCGGACAAGAGGAGGGAGGAGGACTTGGGGGCAAGCTCGCGGGCGATGGCAGCGCCGAGTCCGCCGCCGGCACCTGTGATGAGAACATTTCCTTGAAGTTTTGTCATGCCAGTAAGCCTGACAGGATTACCCGATGCCACGCCTGCCAGTCGTCTCAATCTTCGGACCAACAGCCATCGGCAAGACTGAAGTAGGAGTCTTGCTTTCCCAGCGGCTCGCTGAAGGTTTCTCAGGCGTTACCTGCATAAGTGCTGACGCATACGCCGTCTACAGGGAGCTTCCGATCATCACCGGGGCTCCAACTGCCGACCAAGGTGAGTGGGCGACCGTCGGCTCACTGTCGGTTCGTGACGAGTGGAGCGCTGGAGCATTCGCTGCCGTTGCGGATCCGCTCATATCCAGCTCGCTTGAAGCCAACAGAATTCCGCTTCTTGTCGGTGGAACGGGGCTCTACCTCCAAGCAGCCCTGTGCGAGCTTGAGCTTCGCGAGCCAGTATCGGACGAGATCAGAGCTCGAATCCGCTCTGACCTAGACAAGCGCGGGCCCGAAGCGCTTCATGCCGAACTTGCCCGTCTAAACCCCCACGCTGCCGATGATCTCAATCAGTTCGATAGCCAACGAATCACCAGAGCGTTAGAGGCGATAGCCGCTGGAAACGATCCCGCTCCAGGCAATCAGCTCTGGACATCTCGCCTTAAGCACCCAACCTTGCTGATCGGCCTTTCGATGGAGCGGGAAACGCTCCGGTCGAAGATCAACGACCGCGTCGACAGGATGCTCGATCTTGGTGCTGTCCAAGAGGTCGAGACGGCGTGGGAGATTGGCCCGTCAAGAACTGCGGCCGCCGCAATCGGCATGGATGAACTGAGGGCTGGCGACATCGAGAGGATGAAGGTCCGGACGCGCCGCTTTGCGAAGCGGCAGGAAACCTGGATGCGGAAGCTGGAGAACGCGACAGTTATTGATGTCACCGGGCAAACACCAGAGGATGTTGCCGAACAGATCTTTGAGGCTGTTTCGGTTTTCGCGTCTGCATAGACTCCGCGTATGAAATTCGAAAAGTGGCAAGCTCTCGGCAACGACTATCTGATCATCGAGTCAGAGCAGCTTCCATGGGAGCTGACCCCAGAGAGAATCCGCGCGTTCTGCCACCCGAACTTTGGCCCTGGCGGTGACGGGATCCTCCTGCTCTCAGCTGATCCAAACCATGTCGCCCATCTAAGGATCTTCAACCCAGACGGCTCTGAGGCCGAGCTATCCGGAAACGGTGCTCGTGAAGCAGCCATGTACCTCAAGGCCCGCGGCTGGACTGAATCCCCTGAGTTCACAATGCGGACAGCGGCAGGCGTTGTGAAGCCAGTGATTCACGACGAGCGAACATGCACCATGGCCATTGGTAGTGCCACCACAGAGGGCTCTGACTGGCCTAGTGGCCCCGCCGACGGAGTCGGGATGATCGAAATTGCTGGATCCGAGCGTGAGTTTCAGTTCGTCCATGTTGGAAACCCACAGGTGGCCATTGAGTTTTCAACAGTTGAGGAGGTTGATGCACTCGACCTCCCGGCCATTGGGCCAGCAATCGAAGGGAACTCAATGTTTCCCAACCGCACCAATGTTTCGTTCTGGTCGCGAGCGGGAGATGGAATCCGCGCACGGATCTTTGAGCGCGGCGTGGGGGAGACAATGAGCTCCGGGACTGGATCGTCTGGCGCCGCCGTCGCCGCCTTCCTGCGCGGTCACTCTGCCCCGGTAGAGGTAGACCTAGATGGCGGGCAACTCACAGTGGGGATCAGCGAGGATCTCGACCTTGAACTTACAGGCTGGGCCGTGCCCGTTTACGCTGGCGTCATCTCCCAATCCCTCATGGAGGAACTCTCTTGAAGTCAAGTAGTCGTCTAGATCTAATTCCGCCGTACCTCTTTGCTGAGCTCGAGCGAAAGATTGCCGAGAAGAAGGCAGCAGGAGTTGACGTCATCTCGCTGGGGATCGGCGATCCTGACACTCCAACCTTTCCGAAGGTCGTTGAGGCGGGGCAGGCCGCACTTGCAGACCCCTCCACACATCAGTACCCGTCCAACAGGGGACGTGCTGAGTTCCGCGACGCACTTGCGAGCTTTTACGCTGACCGCTTCGGCGTCCAGCTTGATCCTGCCACCGAGATTATTCCTGCCATTGGCGCGAAGGAGTGCATCTTCAACCTGAGCCTTGCCTTCCTCGACAGCGGCTCCTTGGCACTAGCTTCAGATCCCGGTTACCCGGTTTACTCAGCTGGTCCAAAGCTCGTCGGAGCTGACGCCCACCTGATGCCCCTGCTCCCTGAGAGAGGGTTCACTCCCGACTATTCAGCCATCCCCGCTGAGGTTGCCGACAAGGCCCGTCTGCTGTTCATCAACTACCCGAATAACCCCACGGGAGCAATCGTTCCGGACGGCTTCTTTGAGGAGACTGTTCAGTTTGCAAAGGCCAACGACATCCTTGTCGTACATGACAACGCCTACAGCGAAACCACCTACGACGGCTACGTCGCGCCGAGCTTCCTCGCAACCCCTGGTGCCAAGGAGGTTGGGGTTGAAGTTTTCTCCCTCTCCAAGGGCTGGAACATGACTGGCTGGCGTTGTGCTGCCATCGTGGGCAACGAGGCTGCCGTTTCTGCGTATTGGAAGCTCAAGAGCAATGTGGACAGCGGACTCTTTGACGCAGTTCAGCTGGCTGGCGCTCGGGCGCTTCAAAAGGATGTTCGTGAGGATGTGGCTCGAATGTGCGACCTATATGCACGGCGTCGCGACCTGGTTTGTGACGCACTTGCCAAGGCCGGGGTGGAAGTGACAGCACCGAAAGGCACGATCTACATCTGGGCTCCTGTTCCAGAAGGGTTTGCAACTGCAGCTGACTACTGCGAGCACGTGCTTGAGTCGACCGGGGTTGTCATCAGCCCAGGTGGTGCATATGGTCCAAATGGTGAAGGCTTCTTCAGAATCAGCCTCACCACACCGGATGACCGTCTCGCTGAGGCCGTCGAACGGATCTCGCAGCTTGGCCGTTAATCCGCGTAGGCGAACCTTTGCCTGACACACGGAGAGCAGTCCAGCGGGCGTTCCTGATCCACTCCGGGCCCGACAGCACCGAGGGCCTCGACGAGCTTCAGGAGCTGCTTAAAACGGCAGGAGCGGCCACAGTAGGACGAGCAAGTCAGGCTCGGGATGAAGCCCACCCAGACACATATATGGGCAAGGGACGCCTTGAGGATCTAGTTGAGGAGCTGAAAGAGACTGACGCGAACTTAGTTGTCGCTGACGATGAACTGACGCCTAGGCAGGAAAGGAGCCTAGAGAAGCTGCTTGGGAAGCCTGTACTGGACAGAACAGCTGTGATCCTCGACATCTTCGCCCTCCATGCGGGTAGCGCAGAGGGCAAGCTCCAAGTTGAGCTGGCACAGCTCCAGTACAACCTCGTGCGGATGAGGGGACTGTGGACGCACTTGGAACGCCTCGGCGGCGGTATTGGTACACGAGGGCCTGGTGAATCCCAGTTGGAGACTGATAGGCGGCTCGCTCGCGACCGAATCAGCCAGGTTCGACGGCGTCTAAAGAAGGTGCAGGCAAACCGGACCCTGATGCGAACCGAGCGGAGTAAATCGGCTATTCCATCGGTTGCGCTGGTGGGCTACACGAACGCAGGCAAGAGCTCCTTGATGAATGCCATTACGGACTCTGAGGTTGGAATCCGCGACGAGCTTTTCCACACCCTTGACCCGATTACAAGACAGTTCGAGCATCGAGGCAAGGCTTATGTCATGACCGACACCGTGGGGTTCATCAGGAAGTTGCCCCATCAACTGGTGGATGCCTTCGGTTCGACACTCGAAGAAACCCTTGAGGCTGACCTGCTGCTTATCGTCGAAGACGCGTCTGAGTCCGATGCGGAGGCAACCGAGCGGCGACTTGCCGTTGAGTCCACGCTTGATCAGATCGGAGCTGGGTCAGTTCCGCGCATTCGGGTGCTCAACAAAGTTGACCTGCTATCCGACGACGAGCGTTTCGCGCTGACAATGGTTGATCCAACGGCCTTCCTGGTGAGTGCTGTGACCGGTGAGGGGATTGATTCGCTGCTTGACGCCGTTGCCGCAACGATCGGTAGTCGCCTAGTAACAGTGCGACTGCTGATTCCATACACGGAAGGGGGAGTCCTTGCTGAACTTCACCAGATCGGAAGAGCACACGTCTGAACTCCAGTCACCGATGTTTATCTCGTA
>CALJKH010000155.1 GCA_937973575.1 uncultured Solirubrobacterales bacterium
CGGCTCCCGCGTGCCAATCCTGATTCTGACTGCACGAACTGAAACATCAGATCGCGTTGTCGGCCTTGACGCTGGCGCCGACGATTACCTAGCTAAGCCCTACGCCCTAGAGGAGCTGCTTGCCCGCATGAGGGCCCTCCTGCGACGAACCGGCGTAGCTGAAGTTGAGGAGCTGGCAGGCCCAGGCGTGAAGCTTGACCTCGCTGGCCGGCGAGCTTGGCGGGACGGCCGCGAAATGTCGCTCTCAAAAACTGAGTTTGAGCTTCTTGAACTCCTGGTCCGCAACTCAGGAATTGTGCTCGACCGAGACACCATTCACGAGCGCATCTGGGGTTACGACTTCGGGCCCGACTCAAAGAACCTCAATGTCTACATCGGCTACCTGCGGCGGAAGCTTGAAGAAGACGGCGAGCCCCGAGTTCTTCACACCGTTCGCGGCGTCGGCTACGTCATCCGCGAACCATGAGCCTCCGCTGGAAGTTCGCAATCTCGCTGGGCGCCTTGGCGGCCGTCGCTGCCATCGCCGCGAGCGTCGTTGGATATGCAGCAACTCGGTCCCAGCTCTACTCGCAAATTGATGCATCGCTCAGAGACGCTGGGGCTGGAGCCTTGCATCTAGCTAGCGAGGGACGGCTCGCATCTGCGGCAGCCGTCAGCCCCGCGACCGGTCGCCCCACCCCACCACCAAATATGCGGCCTCCTCGAGACGACGATGGTTTTGGCGGGGCAGACCCGGAAAGCCGTCTCACTAACAGGCTCTTCATAACTCAGCAGATCAACGGAGCCGGTGCCGTTATCTACTCAGACCCTGTGAGGCTGCCGGTTGACTCCACTGACCTTCGGCTCGCAGTTGCATCACTTCTTGGGTCGGAAAGGCCCGGACGCCATCGGACTCGCAACGCCGTACTTGGCAAGACCAAGGTCAGAATTGAAACTTGGTCCGTGCCTGGTGGCGGCGCAGTCCAGGTTGCCAGGTCAGTTTCCGACGCCGATGAAACCCTCACAAACCTTCGTGACCGGTTGATCTTTCTGACAATCACGATCGTCGCCTTCGCAGCCTTGATCGGACTACTGCTCGCAAATCGAGCAACGAAATCACTTGAGGACCTCACTGACTCTGCTGAGGAGGTCGCGGCCACAGGGTCGCCCGACGCTGATATCGACGTTGACGGCAAGGACGAAATCGGAAGACTCGGCCGTTCCTTTTCACGGATGCTTGCCTCGCTTGCCGAGTCCAAAGAGCAGCAGCAGCGGTTCGTCCAAGACGCAGGCCATGAGCTGCGCACTCCCCTGACGAGCATGACAACGAACCTTGCCGTGCTGGATCAACTTGATCGCCTGTCCCCCGATGACCGGAAGCGCCTTATTGACGACCTCCGTTCTGAGACTGCTGAGATGTCAGCCCTTGTAAATGAATTGGTTGAGCTAACTGACGGCAGCGCAGACGAAGAGTTCCGCAGTCTTGAACTTCTAGATGTCGTCGAGCGAACCGCCGCCCGGGCAGGCCGCCGCAGCGGTAGAGAGATCGTCATCAGCGGAACCGGAGCAAGCGTTAACGGCCAGCAACGCGGGCTTGAGCGAGCAATCGGGAACCTGATTGACAACGCAATCAAGTTCGACACCTCGGGTGGCCCGATCGATGTCGTTGTTGACGACACCTCAGTAACAGTCTCCGACCGTGGCCCGGGAATCGAACCCGGCGAGGAGCAGAAGATCTTCGACCGCTTTCACAGAACGGTCGAGGCGCGCAAAGTCCCCGGCTCCGGGTTGGGACTCTCGATCGTGCAGCAGATCGTGGATCGGCATAACGGCTCTACATCAGCTCGCAGCCGCGACGGCGGCGGGGCCGAAATCGGCTTTAGGCTTGGCTCTAACGCCAGCGATTCAGCCTAGATAGCGGGCTCCAAGCGGGGACTTCTGCTTGACGAATACGGTAGCGTTTCTGTTTGAAACAACCCGTATGTTCACTCTGGGAGGGGAGAACCGGATGAGAAAGTCACTGCTTGCCCTTGCTGGTGTTGCGGCCGCCGCGTCACTGTCGACAGGAGTTGCCATGGCCGGCACATCGTCGACTTGCGACACAACTGATACGTCAGCGTGTCTACTGCCCTACCCCAACAACCACTTCACAGTGGCGGATAGCAAGACCCCCACAAAGCTCCGCTTGGCGCTTCCTGCAACTGGCACGCCAGCCAACCACAGCGGCGTTCACATTGACCCGACTGAGTGGAACAGGAACGACGGCTTCAGCCCTGGCGCAACCCTGCTTACTTTTGTCCCCGGCATCGACCTCGTCAAGAGCAAAATCAACCTTGAGGTCTCCCCTCAGCATTACTCCGACCCAGACGCGGGAGCGATCGTCATCGACAAGGCAACTGGCCAACGCTGGCCAATCTTCGGTGAGCTTGATGCGATCTCCGACGCAGGCAAGCAGGACTTGATCCTCCGCCCACTCGTCAACTTCACCGAGGGCCACACCTATGTCGTGATCCTGCGCAACATCAAGGATTCAAGCGGCGCTGCCATCAGCCCTAACTCTGACTTCAAGAAGCTGCGCGACAAGAAGGCAACTGGCACACTCGCCAAGCGCAAGGCTGAGTTTGAGTCAATCTTCAAGACGGCTACAAGGGCTGGGGTTACCCGCTCGAGCGTCTATCTGGCGTGGCAGTTCACAGTTGCTAGCCAGAAGAGCCTTTCTGGCCGCCTGCTGTCCATCCGCAACCAAGCCTTTGCTGCTCTTGGTGACACAACGATGGCGGACCGCACTATTCAAGGCAGCTCGCCGAGCTTCACCATCAACCACACGAAGACGAGGGACTACACAGTTTCCGAGAACCCAGATGTGATTCGTCGGGTATACGGCACCATCAACGTCCCATGCTTCCTCAATCGCACCGGCTGCCCACCCGGCGCCACGATGAACTTCGGCGCTGATGGCAACCCGAAGCAGATCAACGGCAATGTTGATCAAGCCCCGTTCGTTTGCAACATCCCACGTAGCTCAGTGGCTGAGGACGGCGACTCGGTTACAACTCCCGCGTTCTCAATCATCTATGGCCACGGGCTCCTCGGAAATTACGAGGCGATCAGCCACAATGACGCTTACGCCGCAGCCGGTACCGCGTACCACACCGTGATGTGCGGACTTGATTGGCAGGGCATGGCAAGCGGTGACCTTGCCAACATCGGGCTCGGGATCCTCCCCAACCTTTCGAACTTCAAGTCGCTTGCAGACCGGCTGCAACAGGCCCACCTGAACTTCATGTTCCTTGGCCGGGCGCTGATTCATCCGAACGGACTTGGTAGCGATGCTTCCTTCAAGTTCGGAGGCCAGAGCGTGCTTAACGGCTCAGCTGGCTTCTCGGGTGACAGCCAAGGCGGCATTTTGGGCGGTGCACTCATGTCCGTTGCACCTGACTTCAAGTTTGGCTCACTCGGCGTACCCGGACAGACCTACTCCACCCTGCTCGACCGCTCAACTGACTGGCCCGAGTACGGCCAGATCATGTACGGCGCCTACGACAAGGGCAAGGAACGCCCAATCCTGATGGCCATGATCCAGCAGCTTTGGGACCGTGGCGAGGCCGATGGGTACTCCCAACACATTGGTAGGAACCCGCTTCCGGGGAGCCCGACCAACTCAGTGCTTCTCCTCCCGGCATGGGGCGACCATCAGGTCACAAACCTCGCTGTTGAGAACTACGCGAGGACGATCGGAGCGAAGCTCCGCACCCCAGCCCTTGACCACCTCAGAACCGGGCCGTTCAACGTGTTCTGGAACATCACCGACGGTGGCGCCTCATCAATTACCGGTAACGCGATGATGATGATGGACACTGGCCCACCACGGGCAGCTACCTGCGATAGCTGGGCCTGTGCAGCTAACCCGCTTACAGATCCAGACCCATGCAAGTCAGGTGAGTGCAAGGGCACCCCAGCCCGACCAGTGGGCAACGTTGCCCCCTTCTACGGCCAAGACCCACACGGCGTTGGTGGCGACTCGGCTGAAGTCAGGCGACTGGTCTTCAACTATGTGCGCACTGGCACCCTCCTGCCAGGTTGCAATGGCCTGCCATGCGGCATCGGTGGCTGGCAGCCAGGCCTTTAGGAGAGGCTTTAGATAGAGAAGTGAACGAGCGGGCAACAGCCCGCTCGTTTCCGTTCTGGGAGCTTTAAGCCCAAGCGCTGAGGGCTACACCCAAGACGGCCATCCCAATCAGCGAAACAACCAGACCGTAGGTTGCAGGCTTGCGGTCTCCTGCCTCTGAGAAGGCTTCAGGCAGTAGGTCAGAGAGAACGAGCGCAAACATCGCCCCGGCGGCAAAGCCGAGTGACCATGGCAGCAGCGCCCGGACTTGCTCGACCAGGATGTAGGCGATCACTGCCCCGACTGGCTGCGGAAGGCTTGTTCCAACTGCAGCCCAGAACTGCCGCGAGCGTGAGTAACCGGCCTGCGCCATCGGAATCGCTGTGGCAGTTCCTTCTGGAATGTTCTGGGCCGAGATGGCGATAAACACGAAGAGACCGAGTGCAGCAGTCGTTGAGGCCCAGGCCGAGCCGAGGGCAAAGCCTTCAGGCAGGCTGTGCACGAACAACACAGCAAAGACGAGGATTGACCGCCTCTGATGTTTCCCGAACGGATGCGTGTCGTCGCCTTCACGGTGCTCAACCGCACGTTGGGCGATGAGAAGGAAGGCAATCCCAATCAGCAGACCTATTGCGAGAGGGAGGTACTTCCCAACTTGGATTGGTTCAATCAGTAGACCGACTGAAGCTGCGGTCATTACTCCGGCGGTGACACCGAGAAGCATTGGTTGAAGGCGCGCCACTCGGTCGGGACCGAGCATTCCGACAGGGATTGCCCCGAGTCCGGTAGCGAACGCGGTGATTAATGCGACTCCGAATACTTCGATAATGCCCACGCCCACAGGCTATGCCCTCCCTACCCTGTCAATCCGATTGGGTAGGTGCGTTTGATGGCTTCCCTCGTTCGCTCCTAACTGCTCAGGCTCTCTCGGAAAGCCATCACCACCCCTCCCTGCTCGAACCGCCCGCGTACTCTCGGAGATGCAGCTCTCCACGAACGAACCGCCCGTGTGCTCGTGAGGTTTGGGTTGGCTTCGCCCGAGCGAGCCTTGGGTCGTTAGCGGCGAGCGAGGGTGAAGCCAACCCAGACCCCAACACCAAACCACGAGCGGAGAGAGAGGGATTCGAACCCTCGAACGAGGTCAACCCCCGTTACACGATTTCCAATCGTGCCCTTTCAGCCGCTCAGGCACCTCTCCAGTTCGATTGAAGCCTATCGGGGACGGCTAGTCGGCCGAAGGGCCGCAGGCCTCCTCGGCTAGCTGGCTAGATTTGCCACTGTCCGGACTTGAGGACAACTACCTCAGTTCCGTCTGCCAAGACAGCGCTTGTTTCAACCTCGTCGCTACCGATCATGAAGTCCACGTGGACTGCGGAGCGGTTGGCGCGGTCTTGGTCTTCTTCGTCGATCGCGAAGAGGTAGGCGCTTCCGATAGCAATGTGACTGGCTGCGTTTTCGTCCAAGAGCGTGTCGTAGAAGGGGTGCTCAAGGGGGCCAATTCGCCCGCCTCCGTCAACGAGTGCAATCTCGCCAAGGCGACTGGCACCTTCGTCCCGTTGGGAAATTGCCTGAAGAGCTTCCCCGCCACGCTCAGCTTCGATCTTGACCACATGCCCGTCCTTGAACTCAACTCTGAGGCCTTCAATCACCGTGCCGGCTGCCACAAGTGGCTTGGTGGCGGTCACAACTCCGTTGACTCGCTCTGGGTCTGGCGTGGTGAAGATCTCTTCGGATGGCATGTTTGCCATATGGACAAGCCCGTCCTTGCGTGAGAAGCGAGCGGAAATCCACTTGGAGGTTGGGAGCAGCCCAACCTCTAGGTCGGTGCCTGGCCCGCGTAACCGCAGAGCTGTTGGCTTCAAGGCCCTGAGCCTCTCCCCAACGGATTCAAGAAGGTCCATGCGCTCGGCCCAAGCAGCTCGAGGGTCTGGCTCATCGAGTCGGCAAACATGGGCCACCTCTTTCCAGAGTTGCTCAAGAGCTGCCTCGGGGTCTATATCCGGGAAGCAGAGCTTGGCCCAGCCGGGAGTTGGGCATGGAACGGCGGTCCAGTTTGTAGTCCTGTCGGAGACAACCTTGCCGTTCTCAGCAACAAAGGGAAGTTGGTCGCGCCCTACGAGTGCTGGGTCAAGGTCGTCAAAGAGGTGCGGCTCAACAGGGCCGGTGATGCCGATCCTTGCTGCCATCTGATCACCAAGCGCCAGAGCGCGCTGGCCGTACCACGGTGGGACCCACCCGAGTGAGTCTGGCTCAGCGTGTCGGATGCGCGAGCGCTTTACATGCGGGTCAAACCAAGCTACGTCAACGAACTTGGCCCCAGCGCGATAGCCAGCATCAGCTAGTGCCCGAACGAACTCCTCTTTGCCTAGCTCTGCGCCGATGGCGAGAACCTGGCCGGGCTGCACGTTGGCGGCAAAGCTGACTGTCAAGTCCGCCAGCGCCTGAAGGCGTTCCTCGTTGGTATTTGGCAGCGTCACAGTTACAACTCTAATTGACCGGCCCGAGAACGAGGCAACGCGGTCTGGACCGGTGTCGGGAACCATCCTTTCCGGATCTTGCCTTGCGGCTGCCCCCGGGGGCTTGGTGGCACGGTCTTACATCCCTGACCTTGCTCTTCCGCGGTCCAATCCGCGTTGCCTGATTCAAGATACAGAGCCTGGGTAGAACTTCAAGGCAGCTACCCCTAACTACCCCGCAATTTCCGAGAAACTGTTTAGGAGAGCGGCTTTGAGTTGGCGATTCGGCCGCATTCAGGGCAGACCTCACCATCTTCAAGGTGCCTGTCGGCGCAGGCTGGGCACTCACCAACCTCTTCGAGGACCCCGAGCATCTCAGTCACCCGAGCGACTAGCAACCTCTCCTCGTCTACTTCGATCCAAACGCCTGCGGTTGCTGGGAACACAACGTGGTCGCCCACCTTGACTGGCATCGAGACACCAGCTGACTCCCACCAGTCAGTGCCAGGACCAACATCGAGGACGATTCCATGCTGTGGGGGTGGCTCATGTGTGCCTGGCGGGATCAACAGACCCGATCGCCTTACGCGGTCAGGTTCAAGTTCCTTGATGACGACTCGGTCGAAAAGTGGTTTTAGTCTCTGTGGCATAACTACTTCGAGCTTACGGGCTGGGTCAGCCGGTCGGCTCAGGAAACCTGCCGGAGGAAAGTCTTCGTCCGGTCCTGCTTGGGGTTGTCCAGCACCTCGGCAGGGGCACCAGCTTCAACCACTACACCGTCATCCATGAATACGACAGTGTCTGCGACAGCCTTCGCGAACCCAATCTCGTGCGTGACGACGATCATGGTCATCCCCTGCGAGGCAAGGTCGCGCATCACCTTTAGAACTTCACCCACAAGCTCGGGATCCAAGGCTGATGTCGGCTCGTCGAACAGCATCAGCTTGGGGTCCATCGCCAAAGCTCGCGCAATTGCCACGCGCTGCTGCTGACCACCTGAGAGCTGAGCTGGGTAGGATTCTCCACGGTCACCAAGGCCAACTTGAGTCAGGAGGCGGGCAGCTTTCTCGCGAGCCTCAGCCTTCGAGACTCCCTTCACCTTGATCGGAGCAAGAGCGATGTTGTCCAGGGCGGTCATGTGCGGGAAGAGGTTGAAGCGCTGGAACACCATGCCAATCGATTCACGGGCCTTGGCGATGTCGTCCTCGTGGAGGGCGTGGATGACATCACCCTTCATCGAATAGCCAACAAGCTCCCCGTCAACTGCGAGCAGGCCTGCGTTGATCTCCTCCAAGTGATTGATGCAGCGAAGGAAGGTGGACTTGCCCGACCCTGATGGCCCGAGAATGCACATCACTTCGCCTGGCATTACCTCAATGTCAATGCCCTTAAGTACTTCAAGCGACCCGTAGCGCTTATGGACGCCTGCAGCTCTAACCATTGGCTCGCTCATGCTTCACCTCGGGTCGAGCTACTGCGGCTTACAAGGGCCCTAAGCCGTTGGATCGGTGTTGGCGGCAGGTTGCGTGAGCCACCGCGTCCAAAGCGGCGCTCGATGTAGTACTGAATGACATAGAGGACTGATGTGAGCGCGAGGTACCAGATGATCCCAACTACCAAGAGTGGGATCTGCTTGTAGTTCTTCGCGTAGATCAGCTGTACCGCATAAAGCAGGTCAACGACTGCGATAACCGAGACAAGTGAAGTGTCCTTCAGCATCGAGATTGTCTCGTTACCCGTTGGCGGCACGATCACTCGCATCGCCTGTGGGAGCGTTACAAAGCGAAGTGTTTGGATCCTTGAAAGGCCTAGCGCCTGGGCTGCCTCTGTCTGTCCCTCATCAACTGAGATCAGGCCTGCCCGGACGATCTCCGCCATGTAAGCACCCTCGCTCAATGACAGCGCCACAAACCCCGCGATGAACGCCGTGATCAGGTCGTTCGCATTAAACGACAGGAACGCGTGGCCACCAAAGGGCACCCCGACAGTGATCTCTGGATAAAGGGCGGAGATGAAGAAAACGAAGAGGATCAGCACTAGCCGTGGCAGGCCGCGGAAGAACCAGATGTAAAGCCAGGAGATCCCCGAAAGTACGGGGTTGGGCGAGAGTCTGAGAACTGCCATCAGTACTCCCAGAAAGACACCCACAACCATGCACATGATGGTCAGCTCGACCGTCAGGAATACGCCGTCAAGAACTCGCTGATCAAAGAGGTAATCGCCTACTGTCCCCCACTGAATCCGTGGGTTGTTAACAGCAGAGTTGATTAGCGACGCCGCAACGACAAAGGTTACGGCCGAGCCAACCCAACGCAAGGGGTGCCGAACAGGCACGGCCTTTATGTCATCTGGCCTCACTCCGTCTGGATTACTTGGCGTACTCACCTGAGGGAGAGTACGAAAAAGCCGCGAGTCGCCGCCACACTTGGTGACGACGGCCCGCGGCCAGAGTTTCAATCAGCTAGACGACTAGGAAATCGCGCCGTTCAACTTGGGATCGCTGATAGCGCCCGAAGACAGTCCCCACTTGCTAAGGATCTGCTTGTAGGTGCCATCGGCAATGAGTGCCTTAACAGCTGCAAGGACGGCCTTGTCGAGACCGGAGCCCTTCTTAACGGCAATGCCGTAGGGAGCCGAGTCGTATGAGTCGCCAGAAAGCTCGAACTTGCCCGCTGACTGCTTGACGGCGTATGCAGCAACAGGAGTGTCTGCAATCGCAACATCAGCGCGGCCGCTTGAAAGGGCAAGGTTCACGCCGTTCTGGTCAGGGAAGACCGCGAGGGTGATCTTCTTACCTGCTGGGCAAGCCTTGTTCTGCGTCTCTGCATCAGTCTGCTGAGTAGTGCCCTTCTCGACTGCGACTGTAAGGCCACAAAGGTCGGCCTTCGTCTTCACAGTTGCCTTACCGGCAGGCGTGTAGAACGATGAGCCAGCGCTGAGGTAGGTCACAAAGTCAACCTGCTTCTCGCGCTCCTTGTTGTCGGTAAACGACGACATGCCAACCGTGTACTTGCCAGATGAAATACCAGCGAGGATGCCGTCGAAGCCAGCGTTCTGGACTTGAGCGGCCAGGCCAAGCTTGCTGGCAATCGCCTGGGCGAGCTCAGCATCGGCGCCAACAACAGTCTTGCCGTCACTGCCAATGAACTCCATTGGGGCATAACTGGCATCTGAGGCAACAGTGAACGTCTTGCCCTTGAAGCTAGCCGGCACAAGTGCGGCTGCGGCTGAGTCGACGGCCGTTGTTGACGAAGTTGAGTTGCTTGAACTGCTTGAGCTGGACCCACCACAGGCAGCAAGAGCAACAGCTGCGAGGGAAGTAATCATCAGTGCCGGAACTGACCGGCGCAGAAGAGACAGATTCATGAGACCTCCAGAGAAAGGATTGGTTGTACTGCCCGCAAAGATACGGGAAGTGCCACCTGCCCCTACCTCGTGCGGATTAGCGGTTCAGTCGAACGATGCGGTTACGAGCAACACCGTTGTAGGTGAAGAAGTCGCCACCAATGAGCAGCTTGCCGTCACCAGCTTGGCGACTTAGCGCGTCAATTCTGTAACCGTCAACGCCGGCGCCAGTTACGAAGAGCGAATCGCGGGACCCGTCCTTCTTGAGGCGGACAACTTGGCTTCCACCCTTGCCGTCGTAAACCTTGAAGCTACCCACGGCAACGATCTTTGAATCAGGCTGGATCAGGAGAGCTCGAATCCCGCCGCCGCCAGCTCCTCGGAGCACGATGTTGACGGGCTCGTCTACGGCGTCAGCAGTGGCCGCCTTGGAAAGCGTGACCTTTGAAGACACATTGCCCGAGTCTGGGTCAACAGTGCTCGAGGTCGTAAACACCACATGCGAGGTCTTCGCGATGGCGCCGCCTGTCGCCGGCGTGTAGATGCCATAAGTCGTGCTGGGCTGAAGGCCAGTGGTGTCGCTCAGGACAGCGTTGGTGCTGCCGTTGACTAGGTTGATCGTGAAGTCTGCTGACACAGTGCCGCCAGTATCAAAGGCGTTCTCAAGCGCACCAGAGGTTGAGAGGCGAACGATCCGGTTACGCGGCTCACCATTGAACTTTGTGAAGTAGCCGGCGACGATGATCCTCTGGTCAGCTTGGATTGCAATTGCCTTGACTGGGCCGTCGGCGGCAGTGCCGGGCAGGAAGCCTGTGTCCCTTGCGCCAGAGCTAGCAAGCCTGACGATGCGTCGCGCTGAGCTGCCGTTGAAGGTGACGAAGTCGCCGCCAACAAGGATCTTGCCGTCGGCTTGTAATGAGATCGCCTGAACAGTCGCGCCAGCGCCAGTGCCAGGTGCGAACGATCCGTCGATTGACCCATCAGAGTTAAGTCGCACGATCCGGTTCTTGACCTGACCCTTAAATCGGTCGAAGTCGCCACCCACGAGAATCTTGTCGTCAGCCTGAACCGCAATCGAGGTGACCGTTGCTGCTGCGGAGCTGCCGTTGATCGTTGCGCCAGTACCTGCGTTGAAGTTTGTGTCCAATGTGCCATCGTCGTTGAGCTGAACGATGCCCGCTGCGGCTGTAGCGACTGGGTCGCCGTTGCCATCAGGTCGACTGATTGTGGTGAAGGTGCCGCCAATCAGGATCTTGCCGCTGGCGAGACGCTTGATCACATCAACCGGGCCATTCAAAGTACCCGCGTCGAATCCTGAGTCAGGTGTGCCGTCTGAGTTAAGCCGCGCGACCTTGCTGTGGGACTCGCCGTTGTACTTCGTGAAGTTGCCGCCGATCAGGATCGAGCCGTCGTCAGCGCTGCTGTCGATCGCGCTGACAGTGCCGTTCGCGTTAGTCGCGGTGTCGAAGTTGAAACCTGTGGCGTTGGCTACGTCGTATTCAAAAACACCACTGCTGTTGAGTCGAGCGACGCCCTTCTCAAACCAGCCCCCGACGACTACGTTGTCGCTCGAATCAGTGGCGACCGACTGGACCGTATTGCCCACGGCCCGAACTGGCGAAATCGCGAAGTCAGCGTTGAGTGCGCCGGTGGGAGTCAGCTTCGCGAGATAAAGAGAATCAGTGCCGCTGTAAGTAGTGAACGAGCCGCCGACATATACGTTGCCATCCGACTGCGGCACCAGCGACGCGACAGCTCCGTTGAACCCAGGCGTCGCAGTGGATCCGCCCGGAAGGGCAGCCGCGGGGTCAAAGCTCGTGTCGTTGAGCCCATTCGTCCCAAGGCGAGCAACTCGATTGCGAACCGATGACCCGAACTTCTTGAAGCTTCCGCCGATGTAGACCTTGCCAACGTTGGCCGAGTCCTTGGCGAGAGCGATCGCTGAAATCTGTGCGTCGGGTCCAATCCCTGGCCCCCAAGCTGCATCGAGCTTGCCATCAATCGTGAGTCGGGCAAGGCGGTTGCGAGTGGCCCCGTCAAACTTGCTGAAGGCTCCCCCGACATAGATGGCGCCGGAATCACCGTCTACCGCGAGGGCGCTGACGGCACCGTTGGCACCGGTCGAGGCCCCTGTGTCGAAGTCTGAGTCGAAGCTGCCGTCGGTATTAAGCCTGGCGATGCGGCTGCGCGGATTTCCGTCGTAGGAAGCAAAGATGCCGCCGATGACCGGCTTGTCGCCCTGCATTGCAACTGCTGAGACCCAGCTGCATGTCTTGCCGTCGGCTTTGGTCGCGCCTGGCGAAACCCCAGCTGGAAGAGCAGCTGAGTTGAAGCCAGCGTCGAGCGTGCCGTCACTGCGCTCGATGAAGGGAGGCCCCCATTTGCGGGTGTCATCCCCCGCAGGACTTTCCACCTTGATCACCGTAGCGCCAAGATCGGCCAGAATCTGGCCAGCCCAGGGACCGGCCAGAATTCGGGCAAATTCGATGACCTTGACGCCAGCCAGGGGTGCGAGGTTCTCCATTCAGAACGCCGCAATTCCGGTAATGGCTCGACCGACGATCAGGGCATGAATGTCGTGCGTGCCTTCGTAGGTGTTCACCGTCTCAAGATTGACCATGTGACGGATGACATGAAATTCGCCCGAAATGCCGTTGCCGCCGTGCATGTCACGTGCAACCCGTGCGACATCAAGCGCCTTTCCGACATTATTGCGTTTGATCACGGAAATCATCTCGGGCGCAAAGTTGTCTTCGTCCATCAGCCTTCCGACGCGGAGAGAAGCCTGCAGACCCAGGGCAATCTCGGTAGCCATGTCGGCTAACTTCTTCTGGAAAAGCTGCGTGGCCGCCAAAGGTCGACCGAATTGCTTGCGGTCAAGACCATACTGGCGCGCGGCGGCATAGCAAAATTCGGCT
>CALJKH010000156.1 GCA_937973575.1 uncultured Solirubrobacterales bacterium
CGCGCATCAGCGGCGCAGGCGTCAGCGCTGGAGTACGGCTGTACTCGGAACCAGTAGAGGGGGAATCGGATTGACTCAACTCCAGCGGCAGCTGCCGCATCAAGCTGGTTGGTGCCGGTCCCGTAGACGTTTGCTCCGGCTAACTCTGCGTCCCATGGATCAAGGTCAACCCCAAGCCAGCCTTGGGCAACGGCACGCTTAGCGACGGCGGATTTGTGCCCGGCTGCTGATGCAGCTGAAGGTGCAACCGCGGAAACCGCTGCAATGGCCACAACTAGCGCGACTGAACTTCTCCTCATGACGGCCAAGTATGACAGCGTGTTATCCATGGCGCGGCAATTAAAAGGACCTGCGGTTGCGGAGTTAGGAAGCGTTGCGCTAGTTCACGACTTCCTCATCGACTACCGAGGCGGCGAGAGAGTCTTCAAAGTCCTCTGCGACCTTTTCCCCGAGGCTGACATCTACAGCCCTATCTACAACGTCGACGGAACGCGAGGCGTCTTTGCGGGTAGGTCGGTTCAGACTTCCTACCTCAACCGGATTGGTCCCACGGACGCCACTTTTCGACGGCTCCTTCCCTTCTACCCTCGGGCAACAGAGTCGCTTGACCTCAGCGCGTACGACCTAATCATCAGCAGCTCCTCTGCTTGGGCGCATGGAGTCATCGCGCGTGAGGGGCAGCGCCATCTCAGCTATTGCCATAACCCATTCCGATACGCCTGGGATCAGCGTGATTCCGCGACGGCGGGACGGGGAGACGCAGCAAGCGGGGTTTTGGAGCGGGTGCTTTCCCGCTGGCGCGCGTGGGATCGAGCCGTCTCCTCCGAGGTCGATCTTTACCTAGCGAACGGTGAAATAACCCGCGAGCGGATCGCTCGCTGCTTTGGGCGGTCCTCTGGACTGCTGTATCCACCTGTGGACACGGAGCGGTTTTCTCTGGGCACAGCCGGCGAGCGGTATGTCGTCCTATCGGAACTGATGGAGCACAAGCGGATTGATGTGATCGTCAGTGCTTTCTCTGACTTGGGAATGCCACTGACTGTTATTGGCGATGGTCCCGACCTGACTCGGCTTGCCAGTCTGAGCGGGTCGAGCGTCGAATTTGCCGGACGCCTTAGCGACGACGATGTTGCGCGGACGCTCCAGAGCAGCGCGGCGCTCGTCCAGTGTGCCACTGAGGAATTTGGCATTGCCTCTGTTGAGGCTCAGGCTGCCGGTCGACCGGTCCTTGCGCTCGCGGAGGGGGGAGCGCTCGAGACAGTTCGTCCCGGCGTCACCGGTGAACATTTCGCCAGTCCCGATGTAGAGACGTTGAAAGCTGCGCTTTCGATCTTCGACCCGGCGGCCTATGTCCCCGGCGACTGTGTGGCAAACGCCGAGCGGTTCTCAATCACGGCATTTGGGCAAGGGATCGAAGATGCTGTTGGGACGCTGGGCGCGACTCCGGAGGCGCCAAGGCTGAGGCACCGTGAGCGGCGCAGGGGGCTCTGGCGGAAAGGCCTCGCCTGAGCGGCGCCGGCTTCGTATCCGTAGGATCTTGAGCAATGTCAAAACCTGATGAGTCAACAGAACTTGCAGCTCTTAGAGACCAAGCGATCGGAGCTGTAAGGGCCTACGCCGAAGCGAAGTACGCACCGAAGGAGTTCGTGCGTGGAGAAACTGTTGTCAGTGTCGGGGAGAAGGTCATTGGCCCACCTGAGCTCGAGAACGCTGCCAATGCAGTGCTCGACGCTTGGCTGACAGAGGGGCGCTGGGCAGAGAAGTTCAAGGCGATGCTCCCCAAGGCAACCGGCCGGCCTGCGAACGCACTGGTTGGATCAGGCTCTCAAGCAAACCTGCTTGCGATAAGTGCGCTCCGCAGCCACGAGATTGAGGGAACCCTCCAACCTGGCGACGAGGTCATCACCCCGGCAGTCGGATTCCCGACAACGGTCAATCCGATTTACCAACAGGGACTTGTCCCGGTCTATGTCGACGTTGAGACGGACACCCTCAACCCGACAGTGGAGATGATTGAGGCTGCGATTGGTCCAAAGACCAAAGCGATTGTTGCAGCCCACTGCATTGGGAACCCATTCGATGGACCGGCAGTTGAGAAGCTCTGCGAAGAGCACGGCCTCCACCTGATCGAGGACTGCTGTGACGCCCTCGGGAGTGAGATTGACGGTCGACAGGTCGGCACATTCGGCAAGGCCTCTACCTACTCGTTCTACCCGGCTCATCACATGACGACGGGAGAGGGCGGCGCTGTCGGTACAGAGGACGCTGGGTGGACCCGCGCCGTGGCGTCATTGAGAGAGTGGGGGCGCGACTGCTACTGCCCACCAGGCGTCAACAACGCCTGCGGTCACCGGTTCGACGGTCAATACGGCGACATGCCGGTCGACTACGACCATAAGTACGTCTTCAGCCATGTTGGCTTCAATTTCAAGATCACAGACATGCAAGCTGCTCTTGGGCTTGCACAGCTGGACCGAATCGCTGGCTTCCACGAGGCACGCCGCGCGAACTTCCGCAAGCTTGATGCCCTGATGCAGGACCTCTCTGAGCACCTGATTCTGCCGCGTGCACTACCTACAGCCAACCCCTCGTGGTTTGGCTACCCGTTCACTCTCCGCAACGGTGATTCAGCAATGCGCCGCGACCTTCAACTCTTCTTGGAGGAGAGGAAGATTGATTCGCGCCTTCTGCTCGCAGGCAACATGACGCGTCAGCCTGCCTACATTCCTCTTGAGCATCGGATCAGCGGCACCCTCGAAGGGTCGGATCTAGTGACCGACGGCTCAGTCTGGGTTGGGTGCCACCCGGGACTTACCGGGCCGATGATCGACTGGCTCGCTGAGTCGCTGCACGACTTCTTCGCTTCGCGATGAGGCGACTCTCCGCACATTACGACGCGCGATCAGCAGCTCCCTTGTGACAGGGAAAAGCACGCGCAGCATTGAGAGTCGGGAGCCTTCACGGTCTGCCCAAACGATTCCTGTCTCAACAACTCCATAGCCGAGGCGACGAGCCAGCGCCAAAGCTTCCGCGTCAAAGGTCCAGCCATCAAGCACGATTGAGGAGAAGACATCCTCAGCAGAGACGCCAGTCCAAAGTTTGAAACCACAGAACCGGTCGCGGGTTGGCTCGCTTAGAAGTAAGCGGCAGAGAGTTTGAAATGAGGAGCCAGCAATCCTTCGCATCAGGGGCTGCTTCTGACCAATGTCAGCCCCGGGACCGAGGCGAGACCCCACAACGACATCTGCTCCAGCCTCAATCAGCTTCTTCATATCGTCCAGGCTGGCTAGTGACGGTGCACAGTCAGCGTCGCAGTGGAGACGGAGCGCCCCCGTCGCCTCGAGCATTCCTCGCTTCACTGACCATCCCTTGCCGCGGTTTGTCTCGTTGACTAAGACCCGGACACCGGAGAGGTTCAAGCTGGTCACACGCTCCACGGTTGCGTCGGTCGACGCATTGTCGATAACGAGGATCTCGAAGGGTTCTTGAGCTGAGCTGAGGGCGGAATGAACAGCCTTAACTGTGTGGGCGATGCCTAGCTCCTCGCAGTACGCGGGGATGATTACTGAGATGAATGGTGCTGCGCTCACAGCAACGATGGTATTCAGGATCGGAGGGTGACGCTGCAGATGACACATGGCGGGGGGCGGACGGCTAGGCTTCCGCTCTCATGAGCGCAAATGGGAACAAGACAATCGAATGCAAGATCTGCGGTGGATCGGCCGACCTCACATGGCCAGGCTCCATTGACACAGCCGACTCTTCGGCCATGGCTCCCTCGAGCCACGAAACCGGCGTGTACGGCGACCTCTACCGCTGCCGCGACTGCGGAACCGTAATTCAGCCCGCTCTTCCAGCTGGAGGAGAGCTCCACGATCTCTATCGCGACATGAGCGACACCGCTTACCTCGATGAGGAGAACGGTCGCCGCGCTACAGCTGACCGCCTGCTCGACATGATTGGCCAGTACAACCCAACCGGTCGTCTTCTCGACGTCGGCTGTGGCCACGGTCTACTTCTCGACCAAGCTAAGAAGCGCGGTTACGACACGCTGGGCCTCGAGCTGAGCGCCGCCAACGCTGCCCATGCCCGCGAGAACTTGGGCTTGGATGTGCGAGAGGTTGGCCTTGAGGACTTCACGGATGAGCGTGGGTTCGACATCGTTGTGCTTGCCGACGTAATTGAGCACCTCGCCGATCCAGTTAGCGCGATTGACCACTGCAAGCGCCTCGTGGCTCCCGGCGGAGTTCTCTGCATCATCACTCCGGATCCTTCAGCCCGCCTAGCCAGGCTCGCAGGAGGACGCTGGTGGGGCTTCGTTCCGGCACACACATTCCTGTTGCCCCGCCTGACTCTTGCCGAGCTTCTTAGCGCGACGGGACTCATCATCAGCGAGAACCGTGACCTAGTCCGAGACTTTGCCTTCTCCTACTGAATCAGTGGCCTTGCCGACCGTGGCGGACCATTCGCTCTCCTTCGTCCGATCGCGAAGTCACCGATTGGCCGCAAGATGCTGTCCCTTCCCCTCGGTGATGAGGTGGTCATCCTTGCTCACAAGGTTGAGGAGTCCCGTGCTCCACAGCCGCTAATGAGCGACCGTGGTGGAGAGACCAAGGTTCATGTTGTGCTTCCTGCCTACAACGCAGCAAAGACGCTTCCGCTTGTAGCTAAGGAGATTCCGGCTGACAAGGCTGACCGTGGACTCGTTGTCGATGACCACGGGCCTGACAACACTGTCGAAGTGGCACTTGAGGAGGGCTTTGACGCACTCCGTCACCCCAAGAACCGTGGTTACGGCGCGAACCAGAAGACTTGCTACAGCCGTGCCGCCCTTGATGGTGCGGACATTGTCGTCATGGTTCACGCTGACAACCAGTACGACCCGTCACTTCTCGCTGAGATGGTTAAGCCCATCGAGGAGGGGCGTGCAGATTGCGTGATCGGGTCACGGATGCTCGACGACCGTGCGATTGCAGGCGGAATGCCGCGCTGGAAGTGGATTGGCAACAAGTTCCTCACTTGGTGTGAGAACACTGCCTTCCGACGCAACTATTCGGAGTACCACACTGGTTATCGCGCATTCTCGGTCGAGTGCCTAGACAAGATTGCCTTCCTTCGTAACGACGACGAGTTCGTCTTCGATCAGGAGATCTTTGCTCAGCTCACCGCTGCAGGCGCTCGGGTTACTGAGATCGCCATTCCAACTCGCTACTTCCTTGAGGCATCAAGCGTTTCGTTTAGGACGAGCGTCAAGTACGGCCTGATGACCCTCAAGGTTCTCTACAAGTTCCGCCGTGACGAGCGCAAGCGCGATTGGCCGCTCCTGCGCCCACCAGCCGCGAAGCTTCGTAGTGATCGCTCAACCGAGCAAGCAGCTAAGTCCTAACTAAGTCAGGGCTCGGTCCGACGATGAGCGCCACCGCTGAGCGGAAGGGGCAGTCACAGATCCGGCTGAGGGATATCCGGCTTGACTGGTTTGAGTGGTGCTGCTTTGCTGCGCTAGTCGGGCTTTCACTCTCGCTACTCGGCTATGCCCTAGCCCGTGGCGGCACTTGGACAGGCGGCGAGGGGCCTGCAGCAATGGATCAGCTGCAGTATCTGACTTGGATACGGGAGGCGGGGAACCACTTTCTGATCGGTAACCGTTGGGATTTTTCGCCTGACAGTCGGGTCTTTCTTCATCCAGGGTTTTTGATCTCAGGGCTGGTCCACCGCTTCACTGGACTCTCATTGCAGTGGAGTTACACGCTCCTTTGGAAGCCCGTAGCTGTGCTGTCTGTTTTTGTGGCGACCCTCCTTTGGGTTCGACGCCTAGTGGACGGTGTCTGGCCGCGCAGGCTCGCTCTCTTCATCGCTCTGTTCGTAGTGATGCCTTGGAGTGCGTTTCTGAAGTTCTTCGGAGTGGGAAACCGGGTCCACGCATATGTGTGGGGACTTCATCTCGACTTCCCCTCGGGCGAGATCTGGACGATTCAGCCGCTTCAGGGCTACGCAATGACGGCGATTGCAATTGCGTTGATGACTGCGCTGCTTCTGGGGGTTGGAAACTCATCCCAACTAATTACTTGGCGGAGGACCGCCCTACTGAGTCTGGGAGCGCTGCTCCTGATGTGGCTTCAGCCATGGCAGGGCGCGGAGCTCTTGCTGATCGTGGCAGCCGTTGAGGTCTGGCTCAGGGTCCGCTCTGGAAGGGAGATTAGGTGGCGTCTGCTCACACTCTTTGTTGCCGGCTCCGCACCTGCCATCTATTACGCGTGGCTCGGAAAGACTGATTCAGCTTGGAAGCTCGCTGGTGAGGCCAATTCGGTTTCGCACCAGGCTCTGATCGCTTGGCCACTATGGGCCATTCTGGTGACATTTGTTCCTCTGGCTGTGCCAGCTGCCTTTGCCTACAGACGGGGCACTGATGATTGGGGTCAGCTGGCTGCCCGAGCCTGGCCGCTCGCGGCTGGCGTTGTCTACCTTCTGCCTCTCGGGACCTTCCCATTCCACGCAGTGCAGGGAGTAATGATCCCTCTGGCTGTTCTGATCGTCCAAGGGCTGACTGTCAGCCGGCCGAAACGGATTCCGTCGCTGCCAGCTTGGCTAATAGTTGCGCTTCTTATCTTCTTCTCCGTGCCGGGCACTATCCACAAGATGTGGTCGTCTGTGCACCTGATGACTACGGCCACCTACCCGTACAACTTTGAGCCGGGCGAAGAGGCAGCACTCAAGTGGCTTGCAAAGAATCCGGCTCCTGGCGGTGTCTTGACGGATGGATACGGGGGGCTCCTCGTTCCGCCGTTCTCAGGGCGCGAGTCTTACATCGGACCGTTCTCTTGGACACCAGATCTCCTAAACCGAACAGTGTTCGTCGATCCGGTCTTGAACGGGACGAGCAATCCCTTCACGGCGCAGGGCTTCGTTCGCGGGACAGGCGCGCGGTTCGTCTTCCAGTCCTGTCACGGGAAGCCAACACCTGGGCCTTCACTCAGGCATGAGCTGGGGGATCTTGTCGAAAGCGAGCATCAGTTCGGATGTGCCCGGGTATATGTCCTCCGGGACTCACTCGTTTCTGGCCTTGTGAGTTCCCGTATCGGCGGTTCGGATGGCGGCTGACGACCACAATGGGCAAGCGATGAGTGAGACAGTTCACGAGACTCAACTGGCGAAGGCTGACGGGCCTGGAGGCTTCGAGGGTCGCTTTCTAGGGCTGGACTGGTTTGAGTGGGCCTGCTTAGTAGTCCTGAGCGGTCTGTCGATGGTTGTTCTTGGGCCTCTGCTCCTGAAGGGGCGGATGCTGAGCGGCGCCGACGGACTATTTCCGCCTGACCAACTCCAGTATCTGACATGGATTCGCGAGGCCGGGGACCACATACTCATCGGTAATCGCTTCGATCTGAGGACCGACTCACGGGTGTTCCTACATCCCGGCTTCCTGATCTCCGGGCTGGTGCATCGCTGGCTTGGGGTCTCGTTAGCAGTCTCGTTCTTGGCTGTCTGGAAGCCACTAGCCGTCGCGACTGCATTCATTGGATGTCTTGTCTACTGCCGTCGACTCCTGCCGCAAGGTTGGCCGGCAAGGACAGGCCTCGCTATGGCGCTGTTCGTCGTCATGCCATGGAGTGGTCTCGCGAAGTCGACAGGCTGGGGAGGGCCGCGTGGTCAGTACCGGCTCGACTTCATCTCAGGAGAGCTTTGGACAGTCCAAACTCTGATGGGCTACATGATGACCGCGGTCGCCGTTTTCGCGGTCCCGCTTGTTTTGATCGGGCTAGAGAAGGCGCGTCCAGGCGGCCGTCCGTGGCTTCTCGCAGCCTGTGCTCTCGGCGGGGCGTGGGTTATGTGGCTTCAGCCGTGGCAGGGTGGCGAGCTGATCCTAATCGTCATCCTGGTTGAGCTTTGGCGCAAGCTTCGCAGCGAGGTTAGGTTCGCCTGGTCCTTCGTTCCAGTTCTCGTCGTCACAGGTTTACCCGCGGCCTATTACGCATGGCTTGGCGCCACTGACCCTTCGTGGAAGCTTGCGTCGGTGGCCAACAAAGGCGGGGCACAGCCACTTTGGCACTGGCCACTATGGATGGTTGCGCTGACTCTTGCACCGCTCGTTATACCGGCGGCTCTTGGTCTCTGGCGCAAGGCGGACGACTGGCAACAGGTAGCCGTTCGCGTCTGGCCGTTTGCCGTGCTGATCGTCTTCTTCCTTCCGATTGGCACCTTTCCGTACCACGCTGTACAGGGCTTGACTCTGCCTCTTTCGATCCTCGCCGTTCAGGGGTTCACAACGAACCGGCCCAAGTGGGTGCCATCTGCGCGCGCATTCTGGGTTGTCCCGGTACTCGCAGTTCTGATGATCCCTGGAACTGCGCACAAGGTTCGTTTGGTGCGCAACAACATCCACAATGTTGCCTACCCGTACTACATCTTCCCCGGGGAGGAGAAGGCTCTTGCCTGGCTTGAGTCGGATGCGCGAAGCGGTGGTGTTCTCGCATCAAGCTACGGCGGTCTTCTGGTGCCGCCGTACTCCGGCAGAGAGACATACATTGGCCCCTTCTCGTGGACTCCGTCCTATGAGCTGCGGGCTCGAGTGACGGGCGCGTTCTTCGGCGACAAGCTCGCGCCTTCTGCGGCCCAGAGGTTCGTCAAGGGCACCGGCGCTCGTTACGTCTTCCAAGAGTGCCAAGGGCGCGTTCAACCTCCTCCGTCATTGCTGACTGAGCTAGGACCGCTCGTTCTGGAGACCAAGGACTTTGGCTGTGCGCGCGTCTATGTGCTCAAGCCAACCCCGAGGAGCGTCAAGGTCTCGAAGCGGGTTGGAAGGCCGATTGTTCATTGACCCAAACTGAAGAGTCGGCACCCCATAGAGCTCCGCGGTTCGACTGGTTCGACTGGGTTTTCCTTGCGCTGACAGCTGCCATGTCAATGATGGTGATGGGGCCGCTGTTGCTTACGGGCAAGACTCTGAGCGGTGGGGATGGGCTGTTCACCGTTGACCAGCTCCAATACCTGTCTTGGGTTCGTGACGCCGGCGACCACTGGCTCGTGTCGAACAAATTCGACTTCGCCCCAGACCGTCATGTCTTGCTGCACCCGGGCTACCTGATCTCCGGGCTTCTTCACACACAGCTTGGTGTGGGGCTTCCTGAGGCGTATACCGTTCTCTGGAAGCCAGTGGCAGTCCTTGTGGCGTTCTTCGGCATTCGGAACTATTCGACCCGTCTCCTTCCGGGGCTCTGGGCAAGGCGCACGGCAATGGTCATCGCGCTTACGACGCTGATGGGCTGGAGCACATTGACAAATGCTCTCGGCCTGTCTTCCCAGACAATGAAGAGCCTCGACTTCATCTCGTCAGAGATGTGGAGCGGGCAGCTTCTGATGGGTTACGAGCTCGGAGCGATAGCGGTGTTCATGCTCCCGCTCGTACTTCTCGCGGCCGAGCGCTTCAGGGAGAAAGGTGGCAAAGGTACCTATGCCCTTGCTCTTATTGGGGCGCTGATCGTGTCGTGGCTTCAGCCTTGGCAAGGCGCTGAACTTGCAGGGATTGTGTGTCTAGTTGAAGGCTTCCGTTGGTGGCGAAGGGGAGTGGCGCCAGATTGGCGGCTGCTGGGGATCGTCATCTGCTGCCTACTTCCATCTATTTACTACGCCATCGTCGCTGCTGGCGATGAGTCATGGCGACTTGCCGGTAAGACGAACGCCCGAGGAGCCCAGCCCGATTGGAAATGGCCTGCGTGGGCAATCGCTCTTACCGTTTCGCCGCTTGCGATTCCAGCTTTGATCTCGCTTCGGAATCGAGCCGACGGCTGGCAGGAGATCGCAGTGCGCATGTGGCCGCTGGCAGTCTTGGCCGTCTACCTTCAGCCATTTGGGACCTTTCCGTACCACTCGTTCCAAGGGCTGGCGCTACCTCTCGGCATCCTTGCGGTTCAGGGCTTCACTGTCGGGCGGCCGAAGTGGCTGCCGACTCCGCGCGTCTGGTGGGTGTTGCCCGCAGTCCTTGTTCTTGCGGTGCCCGGAACGGTTCACCGCATGAGGCTTGCCCACGAGAGCGTAGGCCTCCACTATTTCCCCTACTACCTGGAGCCAGGCGAATCACAAGCCTTGGCGTTCATCGCATCCCAACCGGGCCCCGGAAATGTCATGGCTGACCCCTACGGAGGTCTTCTGGTTCCGGGGTACACCGGAAAGGAGTCCTACATCGGGCCCCGATCGTGGACCCCGAACTGGACTGCTAGGTCTAGGGCTTCCGGCGGACTGCTGCTGGGAATACTTGGTCCAGCCGCGACAGACAAGCTCCTCACTTCCACCCACACCCGCTGGGTATTTGCTGAGTGCGACAAGCACGGCAAGGCACTCCCATCAATCGCCTCGAATATCGGGCCGCTCTTGGAATCAGAGCGGCGTTTCGGGTGCGCGACTGTGTATGTGATTCGAAAGAGCCCCACAGCGGCTGCTGTGGAGGCTCGATAGCCGGGTTGAAGCTGTGACTGAGATCCGCAGCAAGCCCAAGCAGCAAGCTTTCAGGCTTGATTGGTTTGACTGGATCGTTCTAGGAGCTGTGGGAGTTCTTTCCATCGCCGTTCTCGGCCCGCTTCTGATCACTGGGCATTCGATCACCGGCGGCGACGGACTCTTCCCTCCTGATCAGCTTCAGTATCTATCGTGGATCCGGCAGGCTGCTGACCACGGCCTGATCGGGAATCGCTTCGATTTCGCTCCCGATACTCGGGTCTTCCTTCACCCAGCGTTTCTCATCTCAGGGCTGGCTGTCCGGCTAGGCCTTCCGATCCAGTATTCAAACGCGCTTATCTGGAAGCCAGTGGCCGTGCTGGTCGTTTTCTTTGGGGCGCGGCAGTACGCCCGGCGTCTGCTGCCATCGGGCTGGCCGGCGCGAACTGGCACCGTCTTGGCGCTTTTTACGCTCGTTCCAGCTAGCACGATTCTGGGTGTTTTCGGAGCTGGCTTTCCACTTCGCTACAACCTCGACTTCATAACGTCTGAGATGTGGCCCGGGCAGCAGCTCCTCGGATATGAGGTAGCTGCCTCCGCAATCTTCCTTGTCCCATTGACGCTGCTGCTGGCAGAGAGAGCCAAGCGCGAGCGAAGTTGGGGCAAAGTGGCTGCCGTCGCTGGGCTCGCGCTGCTGATTACTTGGCTTCAACCCTGGCAGGGGGCTGAACTGTTGATCATCCTTGCCGCCGTCGAGTTTTGGCGCTGGTGGCGTGCAGATGAGCGGCCCTTCGTTCGGTTTGTGGCTGTTGCCCTGGCTGGGATAGCCCCTGCGGTGTATTACGCGATTCTCGAGCGCACTGACCCGTTCTGGAAGCTCTACGGGGAGATGAACAGAGCGAACGCCGATCCGATCTGGAATTGGTCATGGTGGGCCGTTCTGCTCTGTCTTGCGCCTCTAGGTGTCCCAGCCATCGCGTCAGTTCGGAGCGGGATTGCGGACTGGCAGACCTCAGCGGTCCGGTTTTGGCCGGTCGCTGTCCTGATTGTCTATCTACAACCCAGCGGGACCTTCCCGTTTCACTCAGTGCAGGGGCTTAGCGTTCCGCTCGCAGTCATGGCAGTTCAAGGCTTCACCATCTATCGGCCAACCTGGCTGCCGAGGCCTCGAATCTGGTGGGTGGTACCTGCAGTTGCATTTCTGATTGTGCCCGGGACATGGCACCGGCTTGGTTTGGCCCATGAAAATGTTCAGCTTCGGCGCTTCCCGTACTACTTCGTCGGCGGTGAAAAAGCAGCACTCTCTTGGCTTGCCGCCAATCCCCGGGAGGGTGGAGTCCTCGCGGACCGTTATGCCGGCCTCCTTGTCCCACCATTTGCAAATCGTGAGTCCTATGTAGGACCGCGAGTACTAACCCCCGGGTTCAAGACGAAGGCGACAGATATGGATCTACTCCTGCTTCGCTTCATGAAGCCGCAGCAAGCGCAGGCCTTTGTTGCGTCGACGGGGGCCTCGTTCATCTTTGAGGCCTGTGGCGCTTGGAAGGGCGGTGCGCCCGCACTTGGCAGCCTGCTGGCGCCGGTCATCGAGTCTGAGAGGCGCTTTGGCTGTGCGCGTGTTTACTCCCTTAAGCCGACGCGAAGGTCAACCCGCTTAGCCGCCGAGTTGGGTAATGGCTAGGAGCCGGAGATTGCCGTGTTGAACTGGGCAAGCAGTTCCCCGGCCACAGCCTCGGGCGAGTAGGCCTGGCTGCGGGCCTGCCCCGCAGCCCCCATAGCCTCACGCGCACCAGTAGGGAGGTCAACCAGCTCGCGCAGTGCAACCGCTGCAAGTACAGCGCTTCCGGGCTCGACTAGGACCCCGCAGTCGGGGTGAACTAGGTCGCTAATTCCTGGTACCTCAGTGGAGAGGACAGGTATTCCCGCTGCCATAGCTTCGACAAGTGCAGCGGGACGGCCATCGCGGTCGCCATCGGCGGCAACCTTAGATAGGAGGGCGAAGACTGAGGCCTGCTTGACAATCGCGGCAACCTCGGAAGGGGGGAGGGCTCCCAAGAACCGGACGTCTAGGCCTTCCGCGCGACCTTCTAGGTCACGGCGAAGCGGACCCTCCCCGACGATCAGCAGTTCCCGGTCGTCTAGTCGTGCAGTGCGGAAGGCATTGATCAGATCCTCAAAGCCCTTCTTTTCGATCAGTCTTCCGGTGGATACGACTGGCCCGGCCCCGTTGTAGGGATCGCGACGTTCGAAGAGGTCCAGCGCAACGGCTACTGGAATCTCAATCACGCTCGCACCACTGTTCGCGGTTCTCAGCTGCTCGGCCACATGTGGCGAGGCTGCTCTCGCGAAGGCGGCGCTGGCAAGGTTGGTAGCGAGAGCGGTTTGGTCGCCGTAGGCATCTCGGCCGTGGGCAGTGAACGACCATGAACGGCCGGTTGTTGCCGCGAGCAGTCTGGCGATGTCGGCTGCCTCCGTTGCGAAGTGCGCATGAATATGGTCGGCCCGCAGTGCTGCCTGCCTGAAAGGGGCGAGCCGAGTTAGGCCCTTGAGGCGTTGGTTTCCTCCAGGGGGTGGCCAGCTCCTCTCCGTGATGATCTGGCGGAAGGTCGCGATGGGAGCAGAGGCAGCTTGGCCAAGGGCAGCGGCCACACGCTTGCCCGGAGGGGTGTCTGCAAAGGATTGGCTCGGGATGCCCGGGTCTGCACCTGATCCTCGTCCGATGCAGGCAACCTCAACCTCACACTCGAGTTCGAGTAGAGCGCGGATTTCCTCAGCCACGAATGTTTGGGATAGCTCAGGCCAGCGCTCTAGGACATAAAGAACCTTTGTCATTGGCCTGACGCTTCCATTGGGATTCTGCTGGCGCGGACATAGCCAACGGCCTCCCGGAGTAGTGAGCGCTCAAAGAGTGCCGTTGCGGCGGCATAGACGGCAACGAAGGCCAAAACCTCGATGATCATGCGTGTCAGGCTGGTGCCGCCATGAAGGATCGCCCTGAACGCGACGATCACGGCAGATGCGATCAACGGGGGAACAAGCGCCTTTCCGACGAAGCCTGCGATTCGCGCATCCGGGAGTAGTTGGCGCATGTAGGCCCAGCGCATACTGCCGGCGACAATGTTGACTGCAAAAAGCCCCCACGCGAAAGCCGTCGCCCCACGGCTGAAGAGAAGTGGCAGGGGCACTGCGAGGAAGGTGACGAGCCCGACGATTGCGTAGATCGTTTGCGGGCGCGTTCGACCGACGGCACGATGAAAGGCAGTCCAGTTGAACCCCAATTGGTAAATGGCTGTTGAGACGCCGATTATCTGGATTAGCGGAACCGCCGGAAGCCACTTCGTTCCCAAGACATTCTTTACAAGTCCCTCAGCGAAAAGAGCGAGTCCCGCTCCGAAAGGAAGCGCCCACATTGCCGTAAGTCGGTTGCTCTTTTCGAAGAGCTCTGCCATCCGCTTTGGCTGGTCGGTGATCGCACAGATGGCGGGGTAGATCGTTTGCGTGATCATCTGGTCGGCTCTATCCGCGTAGCGAGTGAGTGTCACAGCGAGAGTTAAGTAGCCAGCCCCAGCGAGGCCGAGCTTTGTTTCAAATGCCAGCGTCTGTCCCTGGCGAATAATCAGTCCGCAGATGGCTGCTAAGAAGATTGGAAAGCTGAAGGTGAGGTACTTACGGGCAACGGCTCTATCCCAATTCCAACTCACTCGGTAGGGGCTGACCACAATCGCAAAAAGCGCCGCAGCGGCGTTTCCTAAGAGAGCTCCGATGGCGAGCGCCCAGGCTCCAAGTCCGGCGACGATCAGGGCAACGGTGGCGGTGAGAGTTACGACAGGTACGACAGCTTGAAGGCTTCGTTGCTTGACGAAATCCATCCTTCGTAGAAACACCCAAGCAGGAGCCTGAAGAGCAAACAGGAGCGGAAGGAGCGAAAGGGCGACCATCAGCGGGGTTAGCGACCAATCTCCGTAGATCCAACCGATCAGTGGGGCAGTCGCGATCACCAGCAGAGCGAAGCCAGCCGATAAGGCGAGATCCAAGGTAAATGCGTGTTGGAACGCCGATTCCTGATCGTCAGAGTCTTGCTGAACGAAAGCTTCGTCAATTCCCACCTGCTTAAGCGAAAGCAGCGTCATAACAGTCACAGAGACGATGCCGTAGGTACCGACCTGATCCGCGTCGAGCAGGCGTGCAATCACAAGAGCTTGAATGAGCCCAAGCGCCTCCACAGCAAGGAGGAAACTGCCGTTGACGATCGCGCCTCGGGCGGCTCTTGAGCGCAGCTCGCTGCGCGGAAACGAGAAGCGTTCTTCCTGCATGAGCCGGAGCGTACCGCCGGGCACAACAGGCTCCACGACTATTCTCCGGCCGGGATGCGTGAGGAGATCGAAACAGGTGAGGAGATAGCTGCCCTTTCAGGCGTCGACAACGCCTCTGGTCTGCGGGTTTCCGTCGTGGTTGCAACGAAGGACCGGCTTCCTCAGTTAGAGGTTTTGATCGGCGCGCTTGAGGGTCAGACAATCGGTCGCAAGAACTTCGAGCTGATCATCGTTGACGATGGATCCAGCGACGGCACCTCCGACTTTGCAGAGTCCCATGCTGACCATCTGGTTCGGAACAACGCTTCGCTTGGGCCAGCCGGCGCGCGCCAGCTTGGCTGGCCGCTCGCCTCCGCGGATCTCGTTGCCTTCACCGACGATGACTGTCGACCTGAGCCAGATTGGCTGGAGCGGGCGCTGGCATGTCACGCGCAGGAGCCAGGTGCGATCGTGCAGGGTAAGACTAGGCCTGATGTCCTGAGTGACATTGATCTCCGAACGCCGCTCGCTAGGTCCATCCGAGTGGATCATCTGGGCCCTTTCTTTGAAACTTGCAATGTCTTTTATCCAAAAGCACTTCTAGAGGCGATCGGCGGTTTTGACCCCTTGATCGCCACCGCAGGAGAGGACGCAGACCTCGCGATGCGCGCTCTTGCCACAGGGTGCGGAGCAGTCTTCGCGGAAGATGCAGTTGTGAACCACTCAATTGAGGTTCACTCGTTCTCTCGTGCGATGAGGGGGACTAAGCGCTGGGCCTCACTGGTTCCTCTTGTCGCGAGGCACAGCAGGCTGCGCTCCGCATTCCTCTGGAGAGGGTTTATCTGGAGGGAAAGTCACTGGCGGCTGTTGCTTGCGTTGGCTGGCGCCTCACTGTGGAAGCTGACCGGTCGCCGTCTCTTCCTGCTGTGGGTGGTGCCCTACATCACCCTCCGAAATGGCTGGTACCCGGATGGACTGCTTCGAACGATTGTGAGCCTGCCTAAGACGCTTCCAGTGGACGCAGCGGAGATCCTTGTTCTCGCCAAGGCGAGCGCACGCGAGGGACGGCTGCTGCTCTAGTGGTCGGACCACGGATTTCTGTCGTGATCCCAACGCGCGGTCGTGCTCAAAGCCTGCGGCTTTGTCTTGAAGCTCTTTTGCAGCAGCTCGATCTGAGTCGGGACCAAGTTGTTGTCGGCGTTGATGGGTCTGACGCGCCCACGGAACAGGTTGCAAGGGAATTTGAGAGCGTCGAGTGGCTCTGGCTCGATCCCCGTGGGACATGCGCGGCACGGAACAAAGCTGTGTCCGCATCGAATGGCGAGGTTGTGCTGTTTGTTGATGACGACATCGTGGTGGCCCCTGGTCTCGTTGAGCGCCACCGCGAGTTCCACTCGGAGCATCAGGATGTGGAGGATGCCCTCGTAGGTCTAGTTACTTGGGACCCCTCAAAGCCGATCTCAAAGCACATGCTTTGGCTAGAGGATGGAGGGCCCCTGTTTGCCTTCAATCTGATCGCCGACCCCACAAACGTTGATCCAGCGCACTTCTGCACTGCCAATGTGAGTGTCAAGAAGGAGTTGCTGTCCAGGGTTGACGGCCCCTTCGACGAGCGAATCAAGCGATTTACAGATGTCGAGCTTGGTGCTCGCTTAGCTGGGCAAGGTATGCATCTTCACTACGACAGCGACGCAATT
>CALJKH010000157.1 GCA_937973575.1 uncultured Solirubrobacterales bacterium
CGCCGCCACGGAACCGCTTCTTCATCGTTGCTCTCGCGCAACTTTTGGTCGCACTTCAGTACTTAGACCTAGGTACTGTCTCGTATACAGATGTCTTACAAGGACAAACCACTTAGCGAGATCCCTGGCTTCAGTGACGAACTTTGGGTTGATGGCGCCCCGCTTGAGTTCTTCAAACAACTGCGCAACGAATGCCCAGTCCACTGGACAGAGGAAATGAAGGACTTCCCTGACGAGCCTGGCTTCTGGTCAATCGTCAAGGCCGACGACCTTCGCCAAGTAAGCAAGGACTGGAAGACCTTCTCCTCTGAGGTCGGCGGGATCCTCGCCGCAACCAACGGCATTCCACTTGAACTAATGCAGAGCATGTTCATCGCCATGGATCCCCCGCGGCACGATCGACTCAAGGCGCTGTTCCAGAGGGGATTCACGCCAAAGCGCATCGCCCAACACGACGATGAGATTCGCCACATCGTGCGGGATGTCTTGGACCGGCTTGATGGCCAGGACACCTGCGATGTAGTCCACGACATTGCCCAGCCAGTCGTGGCGAGGGTCATTTGCCGCTTTATGGGCCTGCCCCCAGAGGACGACATTGTGTGGGCGCGCCTCCTGAACACGATCATTGCCGCCAACGATCCCGATGTGAATCCGGAAGGACTCCAATCAATCTTGGGGCGTGACCTGCCGATGGTCTTCGAGAAGGCTTCAGCGTTGATCGCCGACCGCCGAGCGAACCCAACTGAGGACCTCACCAGCGTCCTAGTTCACGCAGAGGTAGATGGCGAGAAGCTCGAAGAGCACGAGATCATCATGGGCTTCTTCCTCCTGATGATGGCTGGGAACGACAGCACGAAGGCGACATTCTCAAGTGCGATTAATGCGCTGATTGATCACCCTGAGGAGAAGGCAAAGCTCCTCGCCGACATGGAACTTGTCCCGAGCGCTGTTGAGGAATCCTTGCGGATGTTCCCCGCCTTCGCCCACTTCCGACGCACAGCAACTGTTGACACTGAGATCCACGGTCAGAAGATCAAGGCCGGCGACAAGGTAGTCATGTGGTACCCGGCTGCAGGCCGCGACGAGGATGAGTTTGAGGACCCAGACCGCTTCGACGTTGAACGGAATCCGACCCACCAATCCTTTGGAGCAGGAGGCCGCCACTTCTGCCTTGGCGCGGCGCTTGCCCGCCTAGAGCTCAAGATCCTGCTTGAGGAGACGCTCACGCGTTACCCAGACATGGAGCACAACGGCGAGATCCAATGGGTCATGTCCGGCTTCGCTAACCAGTTGAAGACCCTGCCCGTCAAGCTCGGCCCACGCGCCGACCTCGACTAGCCCACTTAGCTCTGCTTGCTTGAGCGCGACTTCATCGCGCTCCAAACCCAAGCTGCAAAGACAGCTTGGAACGGCAGGCGAGCAATCAACAACTCCTGCGGCACATCCTGGAATTCCTCAGGGTTGAGCGCCATGTGGATGTTGGCCGGGTAAACCGCAGCCAGGATCAAAAGCGTGAACCAGCCACCAGCACGACGAACCCTCGGTTCAGGGCAGATCAACATTGCCCCACCCAGAACTTCCGCTGCCCCGCTCGCGTAGTTCATTGCCTCATGGGCCGGGAGCCACGGCGGCATCATCCGCAAGTAGAAGCGCGGCTTGACGAAGTGCATTACCCCGGCGAAGACGAAGAACGGGCCACAGAGAAGTCGAATCAGTTTCATGAGTTGTCAGATCCTTCCAGCCGCATCCGGATCGCGGCTGCGTGGGCGGGGAAGTCCTCATGATCGGCAAGGGCAACAGTGGCAGGGCCAAGGTCAGCCATTGCTTGGGCATCAGCTTGAGCAATTGAGATGTTCTTCATGAAGGTCTTAGCTGTGATGCCTTCGGTTACTCGAGCGAATCGCCCAGTGGGCAGCGCTGCTGGAATTCCAACCACATAGTTGGCGAGTGAGAACGGTGTGCCCTGACCGAGCAGGACCTCCCCTGCGTGCTCAACCAGCTCAAGCGCTGCGTCCAGGTCAGCGACCGCCAGCTGCATGTGTTCTGGGGCGTAAAGGTTGGCTACTTCGATCGCTTCGTTTAGGTCGGCGACGAGGACAGCACCGCCATTGCGCCCCAAGGAGGCGGCTGCGTAACCGCGCCGGGGTTCAGGCAACTGTGCGATTTGGAGTTCGAGCTCTGCGTCAACCGCTGCGATCAGCTCAGCTGAGGGTGTGACGAGCAGAGTTGCCGAGTCGTCGCCGTGCTCAGCCTCAATCAGGAGGTCAGCCGCAAGCAACCGCACATCGGCGCTGTCGTCAGCGACCACAAGCGACTCAGATGGGCCGAGCAGGATTTGCGAATGGCAGCCAAAGGTTTGGCAGATCACCTGCGCTGCAGCTACCGGCGGACTACCTGGGCCAACGACCTTGCGTACCTTCGGGATCGACTCAGTGCCAAAGGCGAGGGCTGCAACACCAGCTGGCCCGTTCGCCCGGAACACATTCTCAATCCCGAGCTCCAGCGCCACGCAGAGAACCGCAGGATCAACCTCCCCCCTGCCACCCGGAACTGGTGGAACCACGACTGCGATCGTCTCAACACCGGCAACCTTGGCTGGCGTCCCGATCTGCATCAGGACTGATGGGAACGAACCCTTGCCGCTCGGGACAAACAGGCCTGCGCTAGTGATTGGAGTTGCTTTCTCCCCCACTGTCAGACCTGGACGGATCTCCTTGGTCCACTGGCGAGGCTCAGCGACAAGTTCGTTGAAGACACGAATGCCGGCAATCCCGACGCGAATCCCTTCGCGAACCGTTGCACTTACGGTCGCTTCAGCCGCCGCAAACTCTGCCTCCGTTACACGAAGCCCATCCGCAGGAACATCGCACTTGTCGAACTTCTTCAACGCTCGGGAAACCGCATCGTCGCCGTTGGCCTGAACATCAGCTACAAGCTCCGCGACGGAGGCCTTCAGCTCGTTGTCGTCAATTGCTTCAGTGCCGCGCGAAACGAAGGCAAGCCGTTCAGCTTCACCGAGGTCGCTCCAGTTAGTGATCCTGAGGATTCGATCTTGGGCCATCGATCGGGGAGACAGGATTTGAACCTGCGACCGCCCGGCCCCCAGCCGGGTGCGCTACCAGACTGCGCCACTCCCCGTTGGTCCAAAGCGGGCGACGGGAATCGAACCCGCCCTAAGAGCTTGGAAGGCTCCGGTGCAACCACAACACTTCGCCCGCAGGACTACGAGAGCCGGAGTCTACCCGCCAAGTCGCCAGTGGTGCTGAGAGCGAACGGGCAACAACCAGGCCTCGAACGCCAGTCCGCCGACTGTCAACGCAGCCGGACTCACTCATCAGGCCGCTCACTATCGCGAGATACCGCTTGCAGACGGTCGGCCAAGCTTGCTAGCGTTCAGGCAACCGGAAACAAGTACGTTTCCACCCCCAATCAATTGACCCGAAAGGCTCCAAGTGCTCGCTCGCTCTGTTAGCTCCGCCCCCCGCCGTCCCCGCGCCATCGTGGCTGCATGCCTCGCAGGGTCTGCTGCCATCGCGCTTGCTGGTCTGCCGATCAGCAGTTCATCTGCGGCAGTTGACTGTGCTGCCCGCACTGGCGCAAACCTTGACTTCACCGGGTGCGACCTCACGGGTGCTGATCTCTCAGCGCTGACAGGCAGCGTGAAGCTGAATAACGCGACGATCACCAACGCGAAGCTTCCGAGCTCAGTTGCTAGTTGGAACTTCACGAACACCAAGTCGGGAGGTGTCACTTCGACGGGGCTCAACGGCATCCCTCAATACACCCCCGTCGGGACCAAGGTGCTCAAGGGCTACGTCATTGGGCCGAACGTCAACCTGCAGGGAGCCAACCTGACAGGTGTTGACCTCACAGGCGTGTCGCTTAAAGGCGTCAAGTCCGGCCGGGTCACCGGATCCCCCACCAACCTCCCGACCGGCACAAGCCCTTTCGCTCCCGGAGGCCAGAGCCCGTTCAAAATTCTGGGTGGTTTCATCCTTGGGCCTGAGGTAGACCTCACTAACGCCACGCTCTCCGGAATCAACCTCACCGGTGTTGACATCTGGGGCTCCACCATTACCGGCCTCGTCTCAAACGATCTCACCGGCACTCCGATCGCACTCCCCAACTACAGCGTGCTGACCGCAGGGAGGATCATCGGCCCGGGGGTCAACCTGACCGGAGCCAACCTGCAGGGCGCAGAGATGGGGAGCGTCTCTCTGGCCGGAGCAAAGGCGAGCGGGATCACCGGCGCGCCGGCAAGCCTTCCCACCTCAACGAAGATCCTCGGCGGGTACATCCTCGGTTCTGGAGTTGACCTCAGCGGAGCGAACCTGGTCGGACTTCGACTCGACGGGGTCAACCTGTCCACGTCAAACATGTCGGGTATCAAGTCAAGCCGCCTCGCTGGCATCCCGCAGCTTCCAGCCGGCTGGAAGATCATCGCCGGCCACCTTGTAGGCCCGGGCGCCGACCTAAGCGGAGTT
>CALJKH010000158.1 GCA_937973575.1 uncultured Solirubrobacterales bacterium
TCTTCCGATCTTGGAACCTCGTCTTTATGCAGTTCGAGCAGACTGAGCCCGGCACGCTAGTCCCGCTGCCGTCACAGAACATCGACACGGGAATGGGCCTCAACCGTATGGCCGCGATCCTTCAAGGGGTTGGGTCAGTCTTCGAGACTGACCAGTTCGTGCCGCTTATGAACCTCGGGAAGGAGCTTGCGACGAGTGAGGTTTCTGAACGTTCACTCCGAATCCTTGCTGACCACTCCCGCGCCATGTGCTTCCTTATCGCGGACGGTGTGGTCCCGTCGAATGAGGACAGGGGATACATCCTCCGGAGGCTCATGCGAAGGGCGATCCTTCACGGCCGTAAGTTAGGGATGGAGCATGGCTTCCTTTCGAAGTACGCGGATGTTGTCGAGGAGCTCATGGGGGGCAACTACCCAGAGCTCATTGATCAGCGAACTGCGATCAGGACTTGGGTTGAGTCGGAAGAGCAGGGCTTCGGCAGAACGCTTGAAGCTGGCACTGAGCTTCTCGATCAGCTTGTTGCAGATGCCAAGGCATCTGGCTCAGAGGGGATTTCTGCGGCAGATGCATTCAAGCTGCATGACACCCATGGCTTCCCGATTGACCTCACACTCGAGCTTGTAGCCGAGCACGGCGTGGGTGTGGACCAAGCTGGCTTTGAGGCCTTGATGGAGGAGCAACGCGACCGTGCCCGCGGCGGAGCTTCCTCAGCTGACAGCGCAACAGCGAACGCAGACCTTGAGGCTGCTCGCCTTGCTGGGGGTTCTGAGCCGACCGAGTTTGTTGGCTATTCGGAGACTTCTGTCCCAGCCACAGTTGCTGTCTCGGGGCAGCTGAGTGATGGGCGAGGGCTTGTAAAGCTCGATAGCTCGCCTTTTTACGCTGCCGGCGGAGGTCAGATCGCTGATGCGGGCGTTCTCGTAGCGGGAGGCCAGGAACTTGCGGTTGAAGGCGTCATGCGACTCGGCGACGATCAAGCTCTCGTCCTACCTGTAGGAGCAGGCCTGCCGGCAGCTGGCGACAGCGTCGAGGCCCGAGTCGATCACCAAGCGCGTTCAGCAACACAGGCCAACCACACTGCAACGCACCTACTCCATGCCGCACTGCGAGAGCGGCTTGGTGACCATGTGCGCCAGGCAGGTTCGTACGTTGGGCCAGACAAGCTTCGATTCGACTTCACACATGGAGAGGGTCTGAGTTCCGCAGACCTTTCAGCGGTCGAGGATGAGGTGAATGCTCGCATCCTGCGAAATGACCCAGTCAACTGGACTCTTACTAGCCTCAGCGAGGCGAAGGCTAAGGGCGCCATGGCTCTTTTCGGCGAGAAGTACGGAGAGACGGTTCGACTTGTAGAAATAGGAGACGGCGAGTTCTCCCGCGAGCTATGCGGCGGAACCCATGTGGGTACGACTGCCGAGATTGGCCTCTTCAAGATTGTGTCTGAGGGCTCTAGCGCCTCGAATGTGCGGCGTATCGAGGCAGTCACGGGCCCAGAAGCAGTTCAATTGCTGCGTAGAAGGGATCAAGCCCTGATCGAGATCGCTAGCTCTCTTCGAACTAGTCCTGAGGACGCGCCGGCTGCTGTGGCCAAGCGCGAGAAGCTCATCAAGAGTCTTGAGAAGGCCGCAGCTGCTGCACCAAGCGTTGACCCGTCTCAGCTCGCATCGAACGCTGAAGAGGTCGGCGGCGTTCGCTGTGTGTTTGCCGAGGTAGAAGGTGTTCCCTCAAAGGCGCTGCCGGATGTTGCCGACAAGGTTCTTGGTTCCGTTGGCGATCCAGGGTTAGTTGTGCTGGCGTCACGGGGCGACGGCAAGGTCGATCTCGTCGTCGCAGTTTCTCCGGGCGCTGTTGCCACAGGTTTGAAGGCTGGCGAGCTTGTTGGCCTAGCTGCCGCAGCAGTTGGCGGAGGCGGAGGAGGCAAGGACTCGATGGCTCGCGCGGGAGGCAAACAGCCTGAAAAAACTCCTGATGCTTTGGCTGCAGCGCGGGATGCTGTGATCGCTGCCGGATGAGTCGGTTAGTCGGCCTTGACCACGGTTCCGCTCGGTGCGGAGTGGCTATGACTGATCCCACACGCACGATTGTGAGCCCTTCAACTCCGATCCTCAAACCGGACACGGAGGGTGGCTTTGCCTCTGTTGTTGAGCTGATTAAAGAGTCGGGAGCAACTGGTGTTGTCGTTGGGCTTCCCCTCAGCCTTTCGGGCGGGGAGACATCTCAAACACAGATAGCTAAGGGCTTTGCTACCCGCCTCCGTAAATCGCTTGAGGATGTGTGGGTTGAACTCCTCGATGAGCGACTCACGACGAGTGAGGCACGCGCAGCTGGTGGCTCGGCCTCGGAGGATTCGCGGGCGGCCGCCGTACTCTTGGAGCGGTGGCTAGAGAGGAATCCTCAATGAGACTCAACCGGAAAGGCAAATTTGTCGTCGGCCTATTGGTTGCGGCGCTTTCTGGCTTGGCAGTTGTTTGGGTCTTTCTTTTTCAGCCGTTCCATGGCGATCCCAGCACTCAAACGAAGGTTGTTGTGATAGCTCCTGGATCTGGCATCAATCAGGTTGGTCAGAAGCTTCAGGACGAAGGGGTCATTGACGGGGCGACGAGATTCGCGCTTCGTGCTCGGCTTCAGGGGGATGTGGGAGCCATTCAAGCCGGCCAGTTCCTGATGCAGTTGGGCATGACTTACGGTGGCGCTTTGGACATTCTGACCGGCCGGGCCCGAGTCAAGGGCGACTATGTAACCGTGCCGGAAGGCTTGGCTCGTGAGGAGATTGCGCCGGTGGTCGCAAAGGCCGGAGTTCAAGGCTCGTACATGCAGGCTTCCGCCTCCTCGCCGAAGCTGGTCCCGGGCCAGTGGGGTGCGCCAGCTGGGTCCTCGCTCGAAGGCTTTCTCTATCCCGACACCTATGAGCTTGAACGGCCCGCGACTGCCAAGTCGCTGGTCAGTAGGCAGCTAGACGAGTTCAAGCAGCAATTCGCGACGGTCGACATGCGACACGCCAAGTCGAAAAACTTGACTCCCTATGACGTTCTAACGATCGCAGCCATGGTTGAGCGTGAGACAGCCGTAGCGAAGGAGCGTCCGCTTGTAGCTGCAGTTATTTGGAACCGCTTAAAAGCGCACATCCCGCTCGGCATTGATGCAACAACGCGCTACCAATTCCACAACTGGACTAGCCCACTGTTGGCCTCTCAGCTCGCAAGTTCCTCGCCTTGGAACACACGCAACCACCAAGGGCTTCCGCCAGGTCCCATCGGTAATCCCGGGATCGCGTCGATTCGGGCCGCGGCGAACCCCGCCAAGGCTGGCTACCTCTTTTATGTCGTTAAGCCTTGGGCATGTGGGGAGCACACCTTCACAACAACTCAGGCGGAGTTCGATAAGGCAGTCAACGCTTACAACTCAGCACGAAATGCCAATGGGGGACGGGCCCCCACCAAATGCAACTGACGGGCGTCACCGGCTGGCCGGTGGCTCACAGCAGATCACCAGCGCTCCATCAAGCAGCGTTCGGCTCGTTAGGGCTCAGTGGCTGGGCCTCTCAGCTTCTACCCATTCCGCCGGAGCTATTTGAGGAGACGATCAGAGCCCTCCCAGCAAACGGCTTTGTCGGCGTGAATGTCACGATTCCCCACAAAGAGGCCGCGTTACGCCTTGCGGATGAGGCCTCCGAGGAGGCTAAGGCGATTGGCGCAGCCAACACCCTGACATTCCTCCAAAACGGTGTGATCGCCGCAGACAACACTGACGGTCCTGCCATCCGTTCAATCGTCGAAGAGTTCGGCCCCGCAGACCTCGGATCTGCGACCTCATTGGTACTCGGAGCGGGCGGTAGTGCACGGGCGGCCGTCCATGCGCTACTCGCAACTGGGATTGGATCCGTTTCAGTGTGGAACCGAAACAGGGCGAGAGCGGAGGGCTTGGCAGATGACTTCGCATCACTTGAAGTGGCGGAAGCTGTTGATGCTGCGGATGTGATCATCAACACCACTCCAGTTGGATTGAGTCCCGGCGCAACACCTTCAGACCTCGGACTGGAGGCAGGCTTCCCTGAGGGCATCGATCTGTTTGTCGATCTTGTCTATGCCGCCGAGGAGACAGAGCTGGTCCGGCTCGCCCGCGACTCTGGTGCACGGTGTGTTGACGGCCTTGAGGTTCTAGTACGACAGGGCGCTCTGTCGCTTGAGGTCTGGACTGGTCGAAGGCCGGACCTGCAGGTCCTTCGTGATGCTGTTCTAGCTACCTAACGAGGCTTGGAGGAGCGGAACTCGGACCTCGTGGATACCCACGAGGCTGCGTGGCTGTTTGCCGCACGCACAGCCACTGATTTGGCCCACAGAGGTTTGGGAAGCGGAATCCGGAGGAGCGCCTTCCAAGTTGGTTGGTCGGCAATTCCGGACTGTGTGAGGCCGTGTCGGCCTTGGAATGCAAGTAGCGCAGCCTTGCTTGCCGAGCCGAAGTCTCCATCGGTCTTGATGCCTGCTCCATCTGCAACTAGGTGCATCTGTGCCCAGAGGGCGAGATCACCCTTGCTTCCCTTCCCGACCGTGATCCATTCAGGGCGAGGCGTCTTTGCTGGTGGCCAGGCGAGAGCGGAGCCAACCGGGTCCCAAAGCTTGGCGGGTGTCTCTTGCCAATCCCACCAGGAGACACCCGGTGAGTCCCAAACAGCCGCAAGGGAGCGGAAGCGCAGGAGCTCGGCGGCCTTAGGTGATTGCCAGAGCTGCCCGATAGGAACGATTCTCTTCCCGAACGGGAGGTTGGTTCGGTAGGTGTGCGACATCACATTGTCAACACTGGAGCCGATATCGCGCCAGTATGCCTGCGGCTGATTGAACTGAACGCCGCCCGGGCCGAAGAACACCGAGTAGGGGAAGTTGAGGTGGTAATCAACCCATGGGAAGCCAGCCAACGACATTGGATAGCTTGCCCCAACCGCCTTCCGGACAGCGCTGATGTATTTCAAGGCTTGGGCGTAGCGGCCCTGGTATTCGGTTTCAGCGTCAATGGCGAGACAGTCCGCACCCATGCGAATTGAGTTGATCGTTTGGGCTGCCTCGGCGTCAGGCTTCTTGCCGTAGACATACGGCCATGCGCAGACCTGAAGTCCACCAGCGTGCAACTGGCTGATGAGAGAGGGCGTGAACTGGCTCCAGTTGTGATCGCCATCTCCAGACTTCACAGATCGGAAGAGCGTCGTGT
>CALJKH010000159.1 GCA_937973575.1 uncultured Solirubrobacterales bacterium
TACCGCTTCTTCGAGGCGACGATCTTCACGCTGGCCACGGCGTCTCTAACTGACGCCTTGATCGCGTTGGTCACTTCGCTGGAAGTGAGTTGAGCGTCAGTACATGGTCCAGTGAAGTCGGCCCAGACTCGGTGGCGAAGGTAGCGGTTCGTTGCGATCTTCACGACGGTGCGCCCTTCAACGATGAAGTTGTCTGGGGCGGGTTGATAAGCGACATAAGCCTGGTGCGCATAGAGCCACCAGACCCCATCAGCCCTCTTGCCGGATGCGATGTGGAAGGTCCTGCCTGCAACGCCTTGGAGCGGAAAGACACTGACTAACGACCCCTTGGACTTGATTGTCTTGGTCCATGGTTCCTCCTTGACGGCAATGGCGAGATTGTCGCCACCGATATCCGCCGAGCAATCATTCGCCAAATCAACTGTGTGGATCGGGCCCCAATCCAGAGTGTCCGTAACCGATAGCCACTCAGTTGGCCATGGGTAAGTGACTCTTCCAGAGAGTCGCTTGTAGCCGACGCCGTCGATTCGGCTGCCAGTCAGAGTGTCAGTACGGATTGGGTCCGCAGCGGAAGCAACGCAGGCGAACACCATGCAGGCCAATGCGGCTGCCACTGTAACTAAAGCGAGCTTTCTCATAAAGGGAATCGTACACCCCCCCTTGAGCGTCAAGCCCGACAATATGAGGACTAGACGGACTGAAAATGGGCGGTACTGGGATCGAACCAGTGACCTTTCGGGTGTAAACCGAGTGCTCTACCAGCTGAGCTAACCGCCCGGGCGAATCCGGACTTTAGCGAGGCGGGGCTTTAGATGGCGTCCGTGTGAAGAACGGTGCTTGCAGCAGCCCGAGTGCCCTCCCGCGTGAAGTGCTCTGCTTCCTGCGCTGCCCACTCATCCCAGTGAGCCGCGAAGACCTCGCCGTCACGCTCAATGGCCCGCTTGTAGCGCAGCTCAGCGTTGGCCTCAACCCAGACGACAAGGCCTGCGTGCACGCGAGCTGCAGCGCTAGCCGCGCCTACTCCTTCGACAATCAAGACCTCGCTCGGCTCAACTGTGAACTCGCCACCTTCCGCGCCTGCGTGCCAGTCCCATGCGAGCACTGTTGAAGCCTCGCCTGCGGCGGCCTTTGCCACAACCTCGGCGGCAATCCTGCTGCCCTCCTCAAGCCCATCCCAACCGCGGTAGAACGAATCCATGTGGACTAGCCCCGCGCCTAACCGATTAGCTACCTCGGTTGCGATAGTCGTCTTGCCTGAACCTGCTGGGCCGTCGATCAAGACGATGCGCGTACTGCCGTCACCTAGCTCGGCAACGATCTGCTCAACCTGACTGGCAGCAGCGGCAACTTCAGCAAGCTGCGCCATCAGCCTCGGCTAGCCCTTCGGCAGGTAGGCGTTGGTCCAGTAGGTGGACCAGTCGGGCTGGGCTGAAAGCGGCTTGCCGTTTGCCCCAACGAGGAGCTTGTTCCCGAACAGGAACTTGCCGTAGTTAGTCCAAACCTGGCCGTCAACCTCACCGATTGAGCCTGCGTCACCGTAGTAGCCGTCCTTGGCGAGGAGTTCGGCGCTTTGCTCGACGACCTTTGGGTTCTTGAACGCCTGTGGGTTTGCCTTGATCAAGAGTGCTGCTGCCTCAGCCGGATGCTGCTGTGAGTACTGGTAGCCCTGCTTAGTGGCTGCGAGGAATGCCTTGGCGGTGTCGGCGTTTGCCTTGAGGTATGCGTTGCTCGAAATCAACGCTGTTGAGTACGAAGCTGGGAAGCCATAGTCGACATAGTCGAAGTACTTCATAGGCTTGCCGGTAACTGTTGCCTCGACGCCCTCCCAAGTCTTCGAAGGCAGAGTGAAGTCAGCCGAACCTGAGTAGACAGCCTCGTAAGCGGAGGTGTTGAGAGTCACAACCTTGAAGTTGCCCGTGCCGCCGTCCTTGCGGATCACAAACTGGATCCCAGGCTTCTCATCTGGCAGGCCAAAGCCCGCGTAGACCTTGCCGTCGAGATCCTTTGGGGACTTGATGTCGGTGCGGTTTGCCCGGTAGCCGATTGCGTACTGAGGCTTCCTGATCGTCGCCATGACTTGGACAACATCCTGCCCCGAGGCACGCGCGTAAGCAACGCCAGCTTGGTAAGAGAAGCCAAAGTCAGCCTTGCCGTTGGCCACAAGAGTCTCCGGCGGAGTGCTCGCGTATGGCAGGAACTTGACGTTCAAGCCAGCATCTTTGTAGTAGCCAAGCTGCTGGGCGACGTAGGCGCCCATGTGGTTTGTGTTGGGAGTCCAGTCGAGTGCAACGGTGACCGTGCGTGGTGGGCCGCTGACCTTGGTGACCGCGCTATCGGATGAGGAGCCGCAAGCGATCCCCACTACGGACGCAGCCGCCAGCGATGCGATTGCGAGTGTGCGGGCGATTGCGTTCAAGCGGGGCAACTTAGACTCCTAAATAGATAAGTGATGACTTCTTCAGGACTACGAGCGGCGGGGGCCGCAAGGCGCATCATTCCGACAGTGGCCGTCGTTGCTGTCCTGCTGGCCATTTGGCAGTTCTACTCAACACATGGTGGGCCCGGTGACGATGTCCTACCGCCACCATCGAAGGTGTTCAGCGCTGGCTGGGACGACAGAGCTTCCCTTTGGTCAAACCTTGTTCCGACGCTTGGTGAGGTAGCGCTTGGCTTCCTGCTGTCACTTGCCTGTGCGTTCCTGCTGTCAGTCGTAATTGACAGGTCCACCTTTGCCCGGCGGGCGTTGATGCCAGTGCTGATTGGCAGCCAGACCCTGCCGATCATCGTGCTCGCACCGCTGGTCGTGATCTGGTTTGGATTCGGCCTACTGCCAAAGGTGCTGCTGGTTGCACTGGTGACGTTCTTCCCGCTGGTCGTCGGCCTACTTGAGGGTTACGCGACCACGGAGCGCGACGCCACAACTTTGATGGCGACGATGGGCGCATCGTGGTGGACTGAGTTTCGCCTGCTTCGCTTCCCCTCTGCCCTGCCCAGCTTCTTCACCGGATTGAGGATCTCCCTCACTTACGCGGTGGTCGCAGCAATCTTCGCCGAGTACGCCGGAGCTGAGAAGGGCCTTGGGATTTACATGCAGGTCGCGAAGGCATCCTTTAGGACTGACCTTGTGCTGGCCGCAGTGCTGCTGACTGCAGTCCTCACACTGGTTCTTTACGGCCTGACCTTCGTGCTTCAACGGATGGTGATGCCTTGGTGGTTTGAAGAGCGGAAGCTCAGCTAATGGCCGCGTCAATCCAAATCAACGGCCTGACCAAGTCGTTCCCAGCTGACGGCGCGAAGCTTGAAGTCCTTGACGGAATCTCCCTGTCGGTGAACCCTGGTGAGTTCGTCTCAATCCTCGGCCCAAGTGGCTGCGGGAAGTCGACAGTCTTCTCCCTGCTCGCTGGGATCGAGCAGCCTGACGGCGGCGAGATTGTGATCGACGGGCAGCCAGCTGGCGACGACCGCCCGTTCGCTTGGATGCCCCAACGCGATGTGTTGCTGCCGTGGCGCAGCGTGCGCGACAACATCGCGCTTGGCGCTGAAGTCGCGGCCAGTAAGCCCAAGACTGAAGCGCGGATGGCAGCCGATGCATTGCTTGACGAGTTTGGGCTTTCGGAATTCGCGCAGTCCCGCCCGTTCCAACTCTCTGGCGGGATGCGGCAACGCGCAGCGCTCGCGCGGACTGTTGCCCAGGGGCGTGGCGTGCTTCTGCTGGACGAGCCCTTCGGCGCGCTCGACTCCCTCACCCGCACCGAGTTGCAGCTTTGGCTTGAGCAGATAAGGGCCCATGAACAGTGGACAGTTGTCCTGATCACCCACGATGTACGGGAAGCGGTCCTGTTGTCAGACAGAGTGTATGTGTTGAGTGAGCGCCCAGCGACTGTTGTGACGGAACTTGAGATTGACCTTCCGCGACCGCGTGATGTGGACACCCTCGCCAACCCGCGGGCTGCCGAGCTAGAGACACAGCTGCTGCACGCACTTCACGTCGGTGAACCAAAGGCCTAACGCGTGAACAACCGGCGGGACGCGATTGCGATTGGGCTTGGTGGCGCAGTTGGCGCGATCTGCCGGGTCCTGCTTGGCGAGGCCCTTCCGATTGGCGATGGACTGCCTTGGGCGACACTGATTGCCAACATCGTGGGTGCTGCTCTGCTTGGCGCATTAGCTACGGCGCCAGCTTCCGCCGGCCGCCTAGGGGATTTGCGAATGCCGCTACTGGGGATTGGATTCTGCGGCGGCTTGACGACCTTCTCAGCACTCAGCTGGGAGCTGTTTGACCTCCTTGACAGGGGCTCTGTTGGGGCGGCGGCGGCTTACGCGGCGCTGAGCCTCGTGCTCGGTATGGCAGCGCTGGTAGTTGCCCGGCGGTTTGTGCTCGCACGGCTTGAGGCAGGTGACAGCGCATGACAGCGGCAGTGCTTGCTGGCATCGCTGGCTTCGGTGCGCTGGGCGCTGTTGCTCGGGCTTCAGTTCAGGCGATCGCCCTTCGTAAAGAGAAGATCCCGTTCTTTGCTGGGACCCTGATCGTCAACCTCTCAGGCGCATTTGCCCTTGGGCTGCTGCACGGGGCTGGGGCCAGTGGGACATGGATCAAACTTGCTGGCGCAGGCTTCCTAGGCGCATTCACAACCTTCTCGGGTTGGATGCTGGAAACGGAGCGCCTCAACGAGCTGTCTCGAAGGACGGCAGTGGGCTACCTCCTCATTCCACTCGCAATGGGCGTCTTACTTGCTTGGCTAGGCAACACGATTGGCCAACAGCTTCTCTCGTGAGCCTGAGCTGTTGGGGGGCGAATATTTAGTGTGAATACCCTCACACTCTCAGGATTTTCTTACCTTTGTGTCGTACTAAGAGTGGCGACTGTCAGACCCCCCGACAGCCGAATCAACAAATTAGGAGCTGAAATGTCAAAGCGTTTCCCAAAGACCATTGCCCTTCTTGCAGTGGCAGTGGCCGTCCCAGTTGCAGCCTCAGGCTGTGGCTCGTCATCGAGCAACAGCTCAGCGGCTAACCCAACAACTCCGACGACCTCCCAAGCCGCAGCTGCAACCAGTGGGACCGTCAATGTGATTCTCAATGAGATGAACGTTGTTCCGACCCCGGCGACAGCCAAGGCTGGCAAGGTCACCTTCGCTGTAAACAACGCTGGCCAGCTTCCGCACGAGATGGTCGTCATCAAGACCGACAAGAAGGCTGACGCACTCGGTTCAGGAACCAAGGTTCCAGAGACCGGCAGCGTTGGTGAGACGGGTGACATTGCACCAGGCAAGTCGAAGTCAGTCAGCTTCAACCTGAAGGCAGGCCACTACGTACTGATCTGCAACATCGCAGGCCACTACGCAGCAGGCATGCACGCAGACTTCAACGTCAGCTGATCAAAGCGACAAGTCTGATTTAGAAGGGCGGTCCTCCGGGGCCGCCCTTTCTCATTCAGTGGGCTGCTTGTCTGAACTGGGAGCGGTTGCTCGTTCGTAGAGTCAGTACCTACCCCCGACGACTCAAGGAGTGCACATGCCCAGCAAGACGACAACTCTTCTTACAACCGGACTCGTCGCAGCCATGGCTGTAACCGCCGGTTGTGGATCCACATCAAGCAACAACCAAGCCGCCAACCCCACGACTGAGACCGCCGCAAAGACAGTCGCGGAAAAGGCTGCTGCTACCGCAAAGGCGCCGAGCGGCGGCCAGACGGTAAGCGTTTCATCTCCTCCAAACCAGATCGCATTTGCCCAGAAGGCCCTCACTGCCAAGGCGGGGACAGTCACTTTCAACTACAGCAACCCCGGCCAGATCCCCCACAACTTCGTGATCCTTGACCAGTCAGGCAACCCGATTGACCCAGTCATGCCCGTGTTCGCTGGTGGGAAGAAGTCAATTACGGTTGACCTCAAGCCAGGTACCTACAAGTTCATCTGCCAACCACATCAAGCAGCTGGAATGGTTGGAGAGCTCAAAGTCTCATAACAGCCAAGACTTAAGGTCTTACAAGGGCGGTCCTAACGGGCCGCCCTTTTTCGTTCCCCCTCACCTGCGATGCTGGGTTGATGAGCGAACTTGTCTATGTTGAGCGCCCACCAGCTGATGTAGCCGAAGGTCTTCTCGTGCTGCACCACGGTCGCGGCTCCAACGAGCAAGACCTGATCGGCCTTGCCGATGTCTTTGACCCGGAGCGCAGACTCCATGTCGTGTCACCACGGGCACCGCTCGAGTTCCAAGGCATGCCCGGCGCACACTGGTATGTCGTGCAGCGCGTCGGATTCCCCCATGCTGAGACATTCCTACCCAGCTTGAAAATGCTCAACGCGTTCCACGACTCCCTCTACGAGCGAACCGGCGTTGGCCCGGAGCGGACAATCCTCGGCGGCTTCTCACAAGGCTCAGTAATGAGCTTTGCGACTGG
>CALJKH010000160.1 GCA_937973575.1 uncultured Solirubrobacterales bacterium
GAACCGGCGTGATCAGAGTGTTGTTTGCGACTCCGAGCTGGAGTCGCATCATTACTGCCTCTGCGCCACCGACTACGAAGAACGCGAATGTCGTGACGATGTAAAGGATTCCGATGCGCTTGTGGTTCGTAGTCGTGAACCACGAAACCCAACGCTGGCGTGGGGAAGGCTTAGCGACCTCACTGGTTGCAATCTGCGGTACGCCGGTTTGGGGGGTCTGTGCTGTGGCTGACATTCCGGTTCTCCCTTACTGCCCGGGCGTGAGGTTGGGAATCTGACCTTCGGCGGTCAGCTTGGCTCGGTTCTTAACGCTCTGCTCAACTGCGTTGGTCAGGCGCTGCTTCTGCGATGCAAGCCAGACCTTGAAAGCTGCAGGGGTGACGATTCGAACGCTGGCGATCATGTTGGCGAACTGGCGCCCGCCAAGCTGAGCCGACTGGCCCGTGTACACATCACCAGCTGAAGTCTTGGGTGTTGGAGCCTTGAACCATGTGTAGTTAGTGGATCCGGGAACTGCGTCGAACTTGCCGCCGAGAGCTGGAATCCACCATGAGTGAATGACATCGGTGGACTGAATCCGAAGAACAACGACGGTGTCCGAAGGAGCAACCATCTCCGTGTAGACATATGGGCTGTCTACGTCGTTGCCGTAGGTGTAGCGCCAGATGTACTGACGGCCAGTCACGTTGATTGTCAGCTTCTTGCCGTTTGGTGGTGTTGGGATGTCAACGACACCGTTGGCAACTGCTGACGGCTTGGAGAGTTCGCTGACCGGTGCGCCATTTGGAGGATCAGTTACATCTGGGGCCTTGACGAATGTGGCGACTGCGAGCAGAACAACGACGCCGGCAGCTGCGAGCGCCCAGCCAATGTCGCTGCGGCTCTCCTGGTTGCGAGTCTCGGCAACAGCACCCTTGCTGGCGCGGTTCTTGACAAGCGACCGGATGAGGACTGCCTCGATTCCGACGAAGATGATCAGACCGACGATCAAGACGATGATGTAGAGGTCGCTGATTGCGTCGGCGTTAGGTGAGCCACCCGAGCGCGGGACAGCCGTCAACGCAAGGCTCGAGGCAGGAGCGACCAGCAACGCGGCGACGGAAGTCGCGAGTGCGATGGCAGCGTTACGAGCTCTTGAAGTAGGGGCGGTCCTCACAGCGGCGAGATCATACCGCCGCAGACCGGCGTGGTGTCTGCTGGGCAATTTTGACTGGCTCAACTTTTGCTCAGTCCTCGCCAAAACGGGGCTCGCGTCGCTCAAGGAAGGAAGTAACTCCTTCGCGGAAATCTGGGCTCCCGGCTTGACCCTGCTGCAGTCGTGCTTCCAGTCCGAGCTGCTCCTCGAGATGCGGGAAGCACGATGCGTTGAGCTGCGCCTTCGCCCCTGCATAAGCACTTGTTGCACCCTTGGCCAGTTTGAAGAGAAGCTCGTCGGCTGCTGTTTCGAACTCGGAATCCGCAACGACACGATTGACCAAACCCCATCGCTCTGCGGTCACTCCATCGACGCGCTCGGCCAATATCGCCATCTCGGCCGCACGGCCAAAGCCAGTTCGGGCTGGGATGAAAGCTGACGCGCCGCCGTCAGGCACAAGCCCGATCGACGCAAAGGAGAGAAGGAAATACGAGCTCTCGGTGGCCAAGACAAGGTCGCAGGCCAACGCGAGCGAGCAGGAAACGCCTACCGCTGGCCCGTGGACCGCTGCCAAAACTGGCTTCGGCATCTGCCGAATCCCAAGAATGACTGGGTGGTAGCGCTCGTGGAGTGCCTTCTCGAGATCAGGGAATCCGTTTTCGTCAACGTGATCGAACCCAGCCTTGAGGTCAGCTCCGGACGAGAAGGCCCTGCCTGCGCCGCGAATCTCAACCGCTCGAACAGACTCGTCGGCTCCCACTCGGGCCACCGCGTCGATCAGATCGGCTCCAAGGCCTGAATCCCAAGCATTCAAGGCGTCGGGACGGTTGAGGACGATGCGGGCAGCTCCACCGTTGCGAAGCAGCAGCAGGTTTTCGTAGTCGCCCTCGGAGGCCCAATCGGTCATGGGACTCGATCCTATTAGGCAGAGGTGGACGGAAGTCGCCCGGTGGAGCGAAGCCACTCTGCTGTGAGTTGCATCCCCTCGGCAAGGTCGACTTGGGGAGTCCAGCCAAGCAGCGTCCTTGCCAACTCAGTCTCGTAAGTCTGCTGCCGGGTAATGAAAGTCAGTGAGGTTGTTGAGAGTTCAGGCTGCTTGCCGCGCAGCCGTGCAAGTCCACCCATGCCGAGAATGCCGAGCACTGCCAGCGGCTTGGGGACAGTCGGCGTTTTGTCCTTGCCCAGCAGCCGCGCGTAGTAACCGAAGAATTCCGCAGAGGTAACAGGCGGGCCTGCGAAGCCTGTCACTGCGCGGCCGGCAGCCTCGGGAGCATCCAAAGCCCGCATCACCAAGTCAACGAGGTCATCGACGTATACCGGGGTGATCAGGCCCTTGCCGCCATCAGGGAGCACGAACGCTCCGTTCATAAGGGCCTCGACGGGTCTGATCGTCCACGGCACAGACCCTGGCCCGTAAACATCGCCGGGGCGAACAACAGCAGCTCCGCGGCGAAGCGCCATGTCATCACTGGCGGCCTTCGTATCTACATAAGGGACACCCTGCCTTCGGGTGAAAGACGAATCCTTAGGACTTCGGATGAAGTCATAACCCCAGGAGGCAACTGAACTGAGGTGCACGACTCTGCCAACTCCGGCCTTTTCCGCCGCATCTAAGACATTCCGGGTGCCACGTACGTTGACCTCGATGAACTCGTCCATCTGGCCAAAGTCAGAAACGATTGCCGCTGTGTGAATCACCCCGGTTGCGCCTACAAGGGCTCGATCGAGTGCGTCTCGATCCGTGGTTGACGCTTGGACCCACTCTCCTCCCGCTGCGGTGACGGCCGACTCGCCCGATGGGGATACATCAAGCCCAACAACCTCGGCACCTTCCGCGACCAAGCGCTCTGTTGCAGCTCGGCCGATAAAGCCTGCGGCGGCGTTCGATTTCGGCAAGCTGGCCTTGGGCGAGGCTGTGGATGTCCGCAGCGCTCAGGCCCGCCGTCTTCATCAC
>CALJKH010000161.1 GCA_937973575.1 uncultured Solirubrobacterales bacterium
GCGGAATCGGCGCTGCCATCGCCCGCGAGCTTGCCCCCAAGTCCTCCTCCCTCCTCCTGTCCGCACGCCGTGTAGATCAGATTGAGGCTCTCGCGGCAGAGCTCGGGGCTGACACAGTTGCGGCAGATCTCGAACACCGGGACCAGGTCGCAGCCTTAGCCGCGGCCTCCTCGAATATCGACATCGCTGTTATGAACGCGGCTCTTCCAGCCTCTGGCGACCTCTTGGACTATGACGTTGATCAGATCGACCGGGCTATCGAAGTGAACCTTCGCGCTCCGCTTGTTCTGGCCAGGCTCCTCGGGGAACAGATGGCGGCCCGCGGTGGAGGACACATCGTCTTCATCTCCTCCTTGGCTGGCAAGGCTGCGTCTGCAGGCAGCTGCCTCTACTCTGCAACAAAGTTTGGACTCCGAGGTGGAGCCATTGCGATGCGGGCAGACTGGGCTGACCGGAATGTCGGCATCTCCGTGGTTTGTCCCGGCTTTGTCAGCGACGCCGGTATGTTTGCCGACAGCGGAGCGCACCTTCCTAAGGGAATTAAGACAGTCACACCTGAACAGGTTGCTGACGGGGTCGTTTCAGCTGTTGAGAAGAACAAACTTGAGGTCGATGTGGCCCCGCTTCCGCTGAAGATCGGTGCAAGCCTCGCAGTCGTCGCACCAGCTATCTGGGAAAGCCTCAATCGGCGCACCGGTGGGCAAAAGCTGTCCGACAAGATGTCGGACAGTCAGAAGCACAAGCGCTAACTGCTAGGCAGGGAGCGACGCAAGAACTTGGGTTCCGTCGAGTGTGAGGCTTGAAGCGGCTTCGATCCTAACCTCGACAAGTTCTCCCTCAGTAGCGACGCCGTCGAAGTTGACGGCTTTGTTGTGACGCGTACGCCCGCGAATTCGAGATTCATCGGTCCTAGAGACACCCTCCACCATTACCTCCAAGTCCCGACCGACGAAGCGTTGACCCGTTTCACGCGCACGGTCATGGGTGAGCGCAATCAATCGCTGTAGGCGTTCTACTTTCACCTCGTGGTCAATCTGCTTGCCCAGGGACGCAGCCTCTGTGTCCCGTCGCGGCGAATAGATGTAGGTGAATGCTGCATCGAATCCGACCTCATCCACAACCTCAAGAGTCTCGAGAAAGTCTTCCTCGGTTTCACCGGGAAAACCAACAATGATGTCCGTCGATATTGCGATATCTGGCAGTGCGTCACGAATCATTTGGACCTTGGCGAGGTATCGCTCCCGGCTATAGGTGCGGCGCATCGCCTTCAGCACCCGTGTGGACCCGGCCTGCAGCGGTAGATGGATGTGTTCACAGAGCGAATCGAGCTCAGCGTGGGCTGCCACCACATCCTCGCGAATGTCCTTGGGATGCGGGCTCGTGTAGCGAAGCCGTGAGAGGCCGTCAATCTGGTCGAGCTCGCGCAAAAGCCCGCTAAACGTTGTGGCTCCCGCGTCACGCAAGTCCCGACCGTACGAGTTCACATTTTGGCCGAGAAGCGTTATCTCCTTCGCACCATCGGCTACGAGCCTCGCTGCCTCTGCAACCAGCTCTTCCTGCGGCCGGCTTACCTCTAGCCCACGAGTT
>CALJKH010000162.1 GCA_937973575.1 uncultured Solirubrobacterales bacterium
GGTTCGGCGGGCCCCGCCGAATATGCCGTGGCCTCGCTTCTGGTGAAGAACTAGCGCCAGCATCAGGAGCAGCTCAGGGCCAATTGGGATCAGCCATACCCACCCGGGCATCGTCCACAGTGACCAGCCGCGGCTTAGGCTGACAACAGCCAGCAGTGCTTGGAGCACGACGACAAAGAGAACCGCGAAGGGAGCCTCAACACTTCGCTCCATCGCTTCCTCTGAGGCATCGGTCCGCGGGGTGCCGTTCACCCCGGGGAGGTTACTCAGCCCAAAGCCTGAACTGCCGCGTCTAGGTCGGGCAAGTCCCCAGCGTGTCTTGGAATGTGGACCCAGCGGACTGTTCCTTTCCCATCAACGGCGAAGGCTCCAGCGCCTTGCCACCTCGTCCCAGATGGGTGCCGGTTGCGAATACCACTTCCCAGCAGGTTCGCGACTCCCTTAAGCGAGTCAGTCCCAGCGAAGTGCTTCATCTCAGTGAGACCCAGCCCCCACTCTGCGTAGATGTGGCGAGTTGGATCATCAATGCAGTCGATTCCCTCGGCCCCGCCAACATTGGACCTCCACTTAGCAGCGGCCTGTCGTGGGGCATGCCCGACAGCCACCGCCGCGACCTCCGGGTGTTTGCGTCGCATCTTCTGCATGTCGCGGAGGGTTGCTTCAGCGAAAGGGCAACCGGCATGCCTTAGGAAACAGATCACCTGGCCATGCCCCGCATACGCTGGGCCTGGCGGGTCCGGCGCTGGCTCACCCACCCGTGGCACGGGCTGGATGTGAAGCTCAGCTGGGCGGACGAAGGTTCGTGGATCCATAGCCTGAGCCTATGCCTGCGAAGTTGAGTTGTCCACAAGACATATCTGTGTAACTGTGGGCAGGTGTCAATCAAAGCCATCGCAGTCATCGCAGCAGTGATCGCGACCGCCGTGGTTCTCCTTTTGGTGATCAGCCCAGCCCCACCCCAAGCCGGACCGAATAAGGGCCTACTTCCACCGATTGATCAGCAAGTGCCCCGGTAGAGCAAGCCCTCCCACCTAAGGGATCAAGGGCAAAGCGTCGAAAGGACACGCCATGAATGAAATCTTCGGCCTTCCTGCACACCCATTGATCGTCCACGCACCGGTTGTCCTCCTGCCTCTGGCATTCGTCGGAGTAATTCTCTGCCTAGTCAAGCCCAGCTGGCGACCAGCTCTGATTGTCCCCACTGCGGTCCTCGGGATCATTGGCGCCATCGGCGCGATCCTTGCCAGCCAGAGTGGCGAGTGGCTCCAGGCTCGTGTTCCAGAGACAAACCTCGTTGAGAACCACCAGCAACTTGGTGAGATGGCACGCAATCTCTCGATTCTCTTTGCCGGCTCGCTCTTCGTTTGGGCGCTTCGCGACCTAGTCGACACCCGGCGCTGGTTTGAGAACACCTTCATCTCGAAGCTCCTTAGGCCGAAGTGGATTGGCCTTGTTGCCACCATTGGCGTTGTCCTCTTCGGCACGCTCACCACAGCGTGGGTTGTGCAGGCCGGTCACTCTGGCGCAAAGGCAGCCTGGAAGGGCAAGCTTCAGCCACCACGTCCGGGTGAAGAGCACTAGACACTAGGCCCTCTATCTCATAGAGTTATTCCGGTGATTAGCAATCGGAAATCTCTCGCACTTGCCTCGGCACTCTGCTGCCTAGCTGTGTCCAATGGCCAAGCGGCTGCATCTGATTCGTTGACGATCACATCCGGAATCAATTCTTCAGCTAGCTACCTTCGTTCATTGGGCTGCAAGCTAGTGAACGGGAATTACAAATATGTCTCCCACTCGACTACTGGCCCAGCTGCCTGCCTCGCGAGGAGTGGAAAGGTTCACTACAAGGTCGGGCACCAGTGCCATCGTTACGCTGCTAACCAAATCGACTGCGTCTGGTTTTGGTCCGAATGGGTTTCCGTTGACTGGTGTGCCTACGTTGGTACCTCAACTATCAGGTCGAAAGGCAAGACCAAAGTTCAGCTCACCAGCGACATCTTTTGGCGCTACGAGCCGGCAACCGGCTACTAGCCGAATCTCGTCGTCGTTAGGCGCGAGGCGAGCAGGGCCGCCCCGCGAGCGACAAGGTCTGAACACAACTCGTTCTTTGCAGATAGGTAATCACTCTGCAACGATCCCGCAATGATCAAACGCCACCTCACATTCGCCAACGTCACCTCTTGCATAGCGCTGTTCGTCGCCCTCGGCGGTGTCAGCTACGCAGCCATCAGCATTCCCGCTAACAGTGTTGGCACCGCCCAACTGAAGAATGGCTCGGTCACCGGGTCCAAGATCAGGCGAGGAACTCTGCCTACTGCTCCAGCTGGGTGGACTGTCGTTAACGGCTATCTGATCGGAAAGGGTGCTTACCTAACAAGGGCGCATCTCAGCGGAGCAGACTTAACAGGGGCGAACCTAGAACTTGCGAACCTAGAGGTTGCGAACCTTAGCCACGCGAGGCTGGTCGGAGCACGACTTATTGGAGCGGGGATCGACATGGCCCAGCTGGACAGTGCCAACTTCAGGGGCTCGAACCTCACAGGCGCAAACCTCGCTTGGTCCAATTTGGATCACGCCAACTTGAGCGCTACCAAGTTGCCCTCAGCAAGCTTCGTCGGCGCGACGCTAACGCACGCCAATTTAAGTGGGGCCAACATGAGGGGCGCCAACTTAAGCGGCGCCGATCTCACAGGTGCAAACTTGAACGAAGCGAACCTGACTGACGCGACGCTCGTCGGTACAAAAATGCCGGATGGCACTACCCACCCATAGACCGCTCAACTAGGCGAACGGTCGGATGCCTTTAAGCGGGGGACCGAGGAATCGAACCTCGCGTTGCGGTTTTGGAGACCACCGTGTTACCGATACACTAGTCCCCCCGGTGACCGGGGATTCTAGCCGAGGTCAGCCTTTGGAGACTGTGATGCTAAGAGCTGAAAGGCCAGCGGCTTCTAGAACCTTCTGTGCCTGCCTAGCTTGGAGTGCATCTTTGTAGCGGGCGACAGTCGCCGCGTCGGCGCCAGCAAGGGCCGCAGCGCGCTGCTTTTCATTAAGAGAGATTGACTGAAGAACGCGGATTATCTGCGCGGACTGCTGGGGATCAACTTGAGGCTGCCCCCCGCCTTTGCCGCCCCCAGATTGGCCTCCTCCTGACTGGCCGCCCGAACTACCGCCACAGCCACCGAACGGATCGCAGTACTGGTTGCTCCCAGGTTCAGCAACAGCAGCAGCCGGGATTAAGGCGAATGTCAGCGTCGCGAGGACTGCTACTCCACGTGTTGACTTTCTCCTGAGCATGGACTCAGGGTAACGCAGTCCGGTAGGCAATCCAAGCGGTTTAGGCAAGATTTTCCCTGCGGAGTTGGCGGCCCGATATGGGCAGGTGTAAGGTCATAAGCCATGGAGGCGGGAGTAGTGATCACACACCCCAACCGGGACACCCCGGAGTCGAACTCTGCGCGATTCCTAGTCATCCTGCTCTACGCGATCTCGATTGCCCTGATGCTCGTGATTCTGCTCTTCGGATGGTCAGTACTAGAGGGCCAAATGATTGTCTCGTTCGGCTATGTGCTCGTCTACGGCGTGATTGTTTGGCGAGTTTCTAATTGGGCTCGTGGCCCGCTGGCCCTAGGTGCAGCATTGGCGATCATCCTTGCCATCCTCTCGGCCATTGCGGTTCCTACATGGATTGACCGGGATGCCAACGGCTATGCAGCTCCAGAAGCAATATGGGGCGGCACAGGCCTCCCCTCAACCGTTCTTGGCCTCCTGACGATCGTTCTCGTTCTCGTGCAGATCCTCGTGATCGTTGCTTGCGTCAGAGGATTCCGCCAGGAGTGGCAAGTTGAACTTGAGGCTCCAGCTGGTGGCGGGTTTTCCCTTGAGGACGATCACTTGCCCGAGCCCGGGCCCGCCTGAGGCACCCGGGCAGTTAAAGTTTCACTCCGGTCACCTGCGGCGGTGGCGGAATGGCAGACGCGGTGGATTCAAAATCCACTGTCCGAAAGGGCGTGTGGGTTCGAATCCCACTCGCCGCACTCGACCGGAATGTGAAGCTAAGCCACCCACACTGCGGGCCATGGGCCAGCAGTTTCTGAGGAGCCACAGGCTTCAACGAGAGCGTCAACAACACTCTCCGCGCCAGCAGCGATACCCGCGGGCCAGCCATCCCGCGCGGGCATAGCCTTCACGCAGAGCCCAGCGCTTAAACATGCCAGCGCCCCAGCACTTACATCCCAGGCATGACCGTCATGTTCGAAGTAGGCGTCAACTCGACCCACTGCGACCCAGCAGAGGTCAAGCGCAGCGCTTCCGCCCCGGCGAATATCGCGCACTCGAGGGATCAGAGAGTTCAAAACGGGACCTTGCAACTGCCTCACTGGCTTTTCATAGCTGAAGCCAGTCGCGAGCAACACACCCTCCAGCGGATCTTCTGCATTACCAGGCGAGTGAACGCCGGCCCTCTCTACTTCAATCCCGTTAAGAAGGACTGGGCCACCTCTGGTCGTAGCGAACTCCTCCCCACGCTGTGGATCGAAGACGACCCCGGCTACTGGCCCTTCCGAATCGGCTACAGCGACAGACACACACCACTGCGGGTGGCCATAGAGAAAGTTGACGGTGCCGTCAAGCGGGTCAATCAACCAGCGCAGTCCAGTCGTCCCAGCTTGATCGTCTCCTTCTTCCCCGGTGATCGCATCGTCTGGCCGCAGATTGGCAAGGACCCGACGGATCGCTGCCTCTCCAGCCTCATCCGCTTCCGTTACTGGGTCAGTCAACGAAGTCTTAGTTCGGACCTCGCCATGATTGCCGAGCTTGGCCAGGACAGCATCAGCCCCAGAGGCAGCGGCAGCCCGGGCTACCTCAAGAAGCAACTCCGGATCGAAGCCCTCGGTCAAGCGGGAAGGCTTGGGCGCTTGTCAGCCCAAGGCATTGCTTGCTCGAGTTGGGCTGCAAGTGAAATCAGCTGGCGCTCCGAGTTGGTTCGACCGACAATCTGGACAGAAAGCGGAAGTCCATCAGAGTCGAAGCCAGCTGGAATGTTGATCCCAGGGTGACCAGTCATGTTGAACGGGGCAGTAAACGGAGTGAACCTGGCAACTCCGTTGAATGTCGCGAAGCCGCCCTTCCCTGCGAACTTGCCAACAGGCAGCTGCTGAATTGCTAGCCCTGGAGTCACGAGTACATCGAACTCCGTCAGGTAGTCGTCCACGATCGCGGTGCAATCAGCCTCCTTGTCGAGTGCCTTCTGAAGCCGCTTGTCGCTGATCACCTTCGAGAACCGGTACATCGCCTTCGTGCGCTTGTCCAGAAGATCAGGGTTTGGTTGATCCTCAACATCGCCAGCAATTCCGCGCAGGTAACGCGGAACGAAGGCTGGGATCATCGGTCCCCACTTGGGAGCCTTCTTCTCAGTCGTGTGGCCGAGGCTTTGAAGTACTCCCATTACGCGCTCAATCGCTGCTTTCTGGTCCTTGCTGACAGGCCCCGGAAGCGGAGGCTTGACAGTCCAACCAACCCGCAACCGACCGGTCTCCTCTGAGACTGCTGAGATGAAGGTTGATTCCCCTTCAAGTCGCTCGGCTGTCGCATCCATAAAGAGAGCTGAGTCGGCAACAGTGCGACTCAATGGTCCGTAAACGGACATGTCAGTCCAAGGGTTGACCTTGGGCGCTACTGAGATGCGACCTCGCTGAGTCTTGATTCCGAAAAGTCCGCAGCAGGCTGCCGGGATGCGAACTGAGCCGCCACCATCAGAGCCAAGTGCAACACCAGCGAATCCAGCTGCCACCGCGGCCGCTGAGCCACCGCTTGAACCGCCTGGTGTGTGGCCAGTGTTCCACGGGTTACGTGTAACTCCATAGGCCTCTGTTTCGGTGAAAGGCCAAACGCAAAGCTCGGGAACGTTCGTCTTACCAATGATCACCGCGCCAGCTGCCCTTAGCCTTGACACGACCTCCGCGTCAGCAGCCTTGGGGTTTGGATCAGAGGCGTTGGTGCCGTAGCGGGTTGCTTCACCAGCCACATCAGTGTCGTCCTTAATTGCCACCGGGACACCGTGGAGAGGTCCTGTCGCCGGCCCGCGGGCTGCGTCTGCGGCAGCAGCGTCAATCAGGGCCTGCTCCTTAAAGACAACTCTGAACGAGTTGAGCAAGCGATCATGTTGCTCAATTCGATCCAGACAGGCCTGAACAATTTCAACTGATGTGGCCTCACCCGAGCGGATCAATTCCGCCTGTCGTGCGGCGCCGGCAAATGCAAGTTCGGTGGATTCCATGCGCGGGAGCCTACTCCCGAGTGACCTCCTTGGGAAGATGATTAACGTGGGCGAACCAGAAACACCTGAAATCGCAGCTCCCCCAGCAGGTATCAAGCCCTGCTCCATCGCTGAGTTGGACGAATTCGGACGTATCGTCCGCAGGCTTGGTAACCGCGGACTGGCCGTCATGACAAACACAGTCTGGACTCGCCCTGACCATCGGCCTCGACTCATCCTGACCGGCTTGATCGGAATCGCAGCTGCATTGCTTGCCGTTTCCAGCCCTGCCGCTGCAGGACTAGTAATCGTCGCCGTGTTCGCGATGTGGGTACTGGAGGCGGCAGGTTTCGCAACTCCCCTCTCCTGGGCATCAGCCAGGCGAGCAACTCAAGATGCGTTCAACAGGAGCGGCGCCCCTAACCGGCGAAGTCGAGTTCTTCTGCTGGTTAGGACAAGCTCGCCGAGGCGTCGCACGGACCTCGCATCTCGGCTTGAGGTGCTTGCCTGGCCAGCGATCGGCCTTGGCTTGGTCCTGCTGGGCGTCCTTGCTGGTGTAGCGGCTGTAGTGGAGTCGCATTCGCGAGATGCCAGCTTTGACAGCACAGTCCAAGCACTCGAATTATTCCCTTCCGCCCTATTCGTGGCCGCCATCGCTGTCGCGTTGCTGGGTACTACGAAGCGGCGTCCGTGGGATGCCATCCGACTCTCCGGGCTGAAGCCTGCCATCGAGGCAATCCAAATCCTCGAAAGGGACGGTGGCCCCGCCCCTGACCTACTGATTGTGGGGGCAGCAACTGAAGGCCGGGACCGGCGAGTACTTAAGGCTCATCGTGACTGTGCGTCTGCCTGTCGCTCTTGGGAGTACGAGAGCGGGGAGCGAATCGTTGAGGAGCTGAAGGCCCTTAGTTGATCTGGAGTGCTTGGGCTATGGCCTCAAGCGCCTCTGGGTTCTCAGCACTAGAAAGGTCACCGGGGTCCTCGCCAATAGCGATGGCCCGGACTGCGCGGCGGAGGATCTTGGCGGAGCGGGTCTTCGGCAGGGCTGGCACACGAACCATGCGTGAAGGGGCAAATGGTCGCCCAAGCTCAGCCGCAACTTCGGCTACTAGTTGGTCTGAGACATCGTCTCCAGATGCGTCCACCGGGACCCAAAAGCACCAAACGGCCTCGCCCTTTGTTTCGTGAGGTACGCCCACAGTCGCTGCCTCTGCCACCGCAGGGTTAGCAACGAGAACCGATTCGACCTCTGCTGGGCCGAGCCGCTTTCCTGCGACGTTGATCGCCTCATCCGATCTTCCGAACAGGAACCACTGGCCTTCGTCGTCAACCATCGCCCAATCGCCGTGGCGCCAGATGCCGGGCCACATCTGCCAGTAGGACTCTAGGTAGCGAGATTCGTCCTTCCAGACGCCGCGCGTCATCCCCGGCCAAGGCGATTTACAGACGAGTTCTCCGACCTTGCCACGCAGCGTGTTGCCTTCCGCATCGAACACATCAATGTCCATGCCGAGAGTTGGCCCGCCAAGTGAACATGCCTTGAGGGGTTCGACTGGGTAAGGCGAAAGGAAGCATGCCCCCACCTCCGTGCCGCCACTGATGTTGATGATCGGAACTTGGTTGGCCCCAACCTTCTCGGAAAGCCAGATGTACGGGTCCGGGTTCCATGGCTCACCGGTGGACCCAAGGATCCGCAACGCGCTGAGGTCATGTCCCTCAACGAACGAGTCCCCTTGAGACTTAAGAGCACGGATCAAAGTTGGGGAGATACCTAGAACTGCCACCCCATGGCGCTGAGCTGTCTCCCAAACTCGTGATGGCGTTGGGAAATCCGGTGCTCCTTCGAGCATCACCATTGCGGCACCGGCTGCGTGCGCCCCGATCATCGTGAAGGGACCCATGATCCAGCCCATGTCTGTGATCCACTGGAAGCGCTCACCGCGCCTTACATCAAGGGCGTAGGCAGCTTCACTTGCAATCTTGACTGTGAAGCCACCGTGGACATGAACCGCTCCCTTCGGCTTGCCAGTCGTCCCGGAGGTGTAGGCGACCATGAACGGGTCCTCCGCCCCAGTGTCGTGCGGGGCGCGACCAAGGTCAGCGGACCCAAGGCTCAAGAACGCTTCCCAAGTTAGGTCGCGGCCGTCTTGAAGAGTTGGAGTTTCGATCCCGTCGCGCTCGAGAACCACAACCCTACGGACGCTCGGCGAGTCGGCGAGAGCCTCCTCAAGCGCGGGCAGGAGCGGCACAGGCTTGCCCTTGCGCCAGGAGCCTGTGGCAGTGAGCACATGCGTCGCGTCTGCATCTTGAACCCGGGACGCAATCGCCCCAGCAGCGAAGCCAGAGAAGGTAGGCAGGTAGATCGCGCCGATTTTGGCGATCGCGTAAGCCGCGATTACTGCCTCAGCGACCATCGGCATGAAGACCGCCACTGCCTGGCGAGGTTCGACTCCGTCGGCCCTAAGAGCACCTGCCAGCTCGTCAACCTTCTGGGCAAGCTCAGCAAAGGTCAGTTCAGTGACTGTGCCGTCTTCCGTCTCAGCGATTAGCGCTGTTAGGGATGCTGTATCTGGGTCCTCGCGCCATCTGTCGACACAGACGGTGTTGACGTTGATGCGCCCATCCTCAAACCAGGT
>CALJKH010000163.1 GCA_937973575.1 uncultured Solirubrobacterales bacterium
CATCAGATTTGGCGGACTGTCTACCCCAACAGCGGAATCACCAAGCCCGGACAGGTTGACGCAGGCTCTGGCACAACGCCAACCCTTCTCCCCGGCAACTTGGTAGCTATCACCGACAACGCCAACCCAATGAATGTTGTGGTCTACAACTCTGTGACCGGTGCTCAGACATGCAAGGTCCCAGTGTTCAGCAAGGGCGCAAGCGCGACTGAGAACTCTCTAATCGGCTGGGGTACCACAGCGAAGTCCAGCCTGATCGTCGAGAACAATTACGGCTACGTCAATCCCTATTACGTGGGCGGCGGCAGCACGACGAAGCCTGGTGTTACCAAGATTGATGTGACCAACAAGGGCAAGACCTGCAAGGTCGGCTGGAAGAACACGACCCTGTCCGCACCGACGGTGGTTCCGAAGCTGAGCCTCGGCAACGGGCTGCTTTACATGTACACAAAGTCGAAGACCACAAACCACAGTGATGCTTGGTTCTGGACTGCGGTTGACGCTTCAACTGGCAAGCAAGTGTGGAGCAAGTTCGCAGGCTCAGGCGTAATGCACTTCAACAACAACTACGCCGCAATTCATATTGGCCCCGACCACGCCCTCTACATGGGCTTGCTCGGTGGGCTTGCGCGTCTCGCTGACGGTTCCTAGCTTGCGGCGCTCGTTCACTGTGCTGCTCCTTGCCGGAGCGCTTCTCGTTGCCTTGCCAGCCTCGGCAATGGCAATGCAGGTATTGGTCAAGCTTCCAGCCGGAAACACGATCACCCTTGACGTCGAGCCGAGCGACACGATCGAGAACGTGAAGACGAAGATTCAAGACAAGGAAGGAATTCCGCCCGACCAGCAGCGGCTCCTATTTGCTGGCAAGCAGTTGGAGGACGGCCGCACCCTCAGTGACTACAACATCCAGAAGGAGTCGACTCTGCACCTCGTCCTGAGGCTTAGCTCCTACCTCCCAGTCCGTTTCGGCCCTCCGCCGATCGTGACACGAGTTAAGGCTAGGGAAGCAAAATGGACCATCAGCCTCACCACTGATACTGGGGGTGACCCGCGCTCGGGCGCAGCCGCCTTGACAGTGCAAATATCCACTGCTGGCACAACTCCGTCAGACGAGGAACCAATCCCAACGGTTGCTTCATACGCGAACGGAATTGCCGGCTACTCGACGAGCGTTACTTGGAAGTCCAAGCTTCAGCCTCGCTGGCTTCGCGTTGGCGACAAGGTAGGTAAGTGGACTACTTGGCAGGCGATCCTGCCAGCGCCAGTAGCTCCCTAGTCCTTCTTAGGGAACCAGGGAATAAAGCCACTCGTTCGGGCGACGTACTCGTCGTACCCGGGACGGGACTTCTTCATCCCCTTTTCCAAGAGTGCCTTGCCGCTGACCCGCACAAGCATGAAGGTGATCAGTGCTGGGCCGACCAACGCCCACCAAGCGCCAACTGAGCAGCCGACGAGCCCAAGCCCCCACCAGACGAGGCTGTCGCCGTAGTAGTTGGGGTGGCGGGTGTACTTCCAAAGGCCGCGGTCCATCACTTGACCCTTGCTTGACGGGTCAGCTTTGAACTTCTCAAGCTGCCAGTCGCCGACAGTCTCAAAGAACAGGCCCTTGCCCCAGGTCAGGATGCCAAGCACGACAAGCCACACGGTGTAGCTGGAGTCGTAGGTGATCGCGGCGAGCATCGGCAGCGCCACGATCCACATGATCACGCCCTGCAGCCAGAAGACCACGAACAGACTCCTCACCGGCCAGGAGTCACCGGCCTTCTCACGCATACGCGTGTAACGAACATCCTCGCCCTTGCCGATGTTGCGCCGGCCAAGGTGGATTGTCAGGCGGAGACCCCAGATCGTGACCATCGCTAGCGCCGCGTCTTGGGCAAACCCGTGGAGGCCGGTCAGAAAGGCGGCCGTCCAACCGAGCACTACAAAGCCAGCGCCCCACCAGATGTCGACGATTGATGAATCTTCAAGAGCAAGGCTGACTGCCCACAGGCCAGTCATCACTACGAGGCTTGCGCCTAAGCAGAAGAGGATCGAAAGTGCGGCGGTCACGCCGTCACCGTGGACGGCACAACGAACTGCGGCACTGGCACGCCTGAGGCGATCGCCTTGATGCCAGCGTCAACCCAGTCGTCAACTGCCAGCCAGGTTGTGTCAAGCCACTCAGCTGCAGCCTCACCATTGCCAACCTGCGCCCGGGCGACGCGAATGATCTGGATGACCGTTCTGCGCCCGTTCAAGCCACCGCTCAGCGCGTCTTGGATTCCGCGGATCCCTTCAAGACCAACGTGAAGAAAGAGCACTAGGTCAACATCCGGCGCAGCGTCAAGCAGGGCGAGCAAGCCACCATGGCGTGGTGGCAGGCAGTGCTTGAGGTTCTTAAACCGTTCTGCTCGCTCTGGGCGGTTGCGGGCGATTGCCTTGAGCGCCTTGAGGCGACGCTTCTCTGACACGCGCGTTCCCTCCGGGTAGATGAGCGCCCCATCCTTCCGGCCCATGTCAGAAGCGAGGCGGCGAATTGCCTCAATCTCCTTCGGGTCGCCTGAGTCACGGTCGAGGAAGTGGTTCCAAAGGCGCTTACCGCAGACATCAAAGACTGGGTCGCCAAGGAGTTCCTTCTTGATCACGTAGCGAAGGTCAATCCCAAGCGGTCCGCTGATCGCAATCGCAGAGAGCACATTGTCGACGATGCTCGAGTGACGGATTACCTCGATGTACGGGCCAGGCTCAGCCTGCTCTTGACCGTGGACCTCGATGTTGAGACGGAAAAGGAACTTGGCCGCGCCCATCATGAATCCGGCCCAATTCTGTTGTGCCCAGAAGGCAGTGCGCTGAAGGTGAAGTTGGTTACGACCCCCAAGGCTGGTGAACCAGGTGATCGTCAGGAAGGTCAGGCCGACGATGTCAGCGATGAGGTATGCCCAGCCAAACATCAAGCTGCGCAGGTAAGCGGATGGGCGGCGCTTGACTATTCCAATCCAAGCATCGATCGCTATCGCACCCAAAGCAAGCGGGACGATCAGGCCTGTAACGACGAACGCGAGCACGATGATCATCGGCACGGTTTTGAGGCGACGCTTGATTGCGGCGCTGCGAGGTTCTACCTGAGCCGGTGCAACATTCGATGGCATAGCTCAATACTCGCAGGCTGGGTCGGCGTTGGCGTGCCGATTTTCCGCAAGGTCTGGCTCGGCATCTGCGATCATCGCCGTACAGCCAACTTCAGGAGGAGCAGACATGGCAAAGGGCCCACAGATTGGTGACGCAGCACCCGACTTTGAACTTGATGGAACGAAGGGGCAATTCAAGCTCGCCGAGCAGCGTGGCAAGCGAGTCGTCCTGCTCTTCTACCCAGGCGACAACACGCCTGTTTGCACCAAGCAGTTCTGCTCTTACAGGGATAACTCAGCCGGCATGGACGCGCTTGACGCAGTTGTCGTTGGGATCAGCCCACAAGGCATTGACAGCCACAACGGTTTCGTTGAGAAGCACAACCTCAACGTTCCGCTCCTTGCCGATGTCGGCAAGAGGGTTGCTGCCGCCTACGGCATGACAGGCGCGCTTGGCGCCAAGCGTGGCGTCGTGATCATCGACGGCGAAGGAGTTGTCCGCTACCGCCACGACCACCGCCTTGGCCTCGACTTCCAAACAGTTGAAGAGCTGACTCAAGCGCTCGCCAGCGTCCCCGCTTGACCTTTTGCGTTATTGCCGGCTAGGGCGTAAGGTCCGACACGGAGAGATTTGATGAAGCGGGTTCACCTCATTGCTGCTGCATGCGCCATGGTCGCGGCTCTAGCCCTGCCCGCTAGCGCGCTTGCTGGCGCCTCAGCTCCCGAGGCATTCCCGAAGGGGTTCATTTGGGGCGTTGCAAGTGCTGGCTTCCAGACTGAAATGGGTGGTGGTTCTGAGAACTCGGACACCAACACCGACTGGTGGGCTTGGACTCACGACGCTGCCAACATCGCGGCTAAGCGTGTCAGCGGCGACCAGCCTGAGAACGGCCCTGGTGGCTGGAAGACGAACTTCGCTGCTGACATTGCGAACGCCAAGTCGCTCGGGATGAAGAGCTGGCGGATGGGGATTGAGTGGTCAAGGATCTTCCCTTCCAGCACTAGCTCGGTGAAGATCGGTAGCACTGTCTCCACCTCAAACTTGAAGGCTCTCGACAAGCTGGCCAACAAGGCTGCCGTAACGAAGTACCGGGCGATCATCACCGCGGCCCGCGCGGCTGGGATGAACCCGTTCGTCACCCTCAACCACTTCACCCTCCCGCTCTGGGCGCATGACCCAATCCAAGCCCGCGACGCACTGGCGAGCCGCCGTCCTGACGACCCGATCCCAGCAAGCCTGACGAAGGCTGGGTGGCTGTCTTCCACCACGGTGACTGAGTTCCGCAAGTACGCCGCCTATCTCGCTTGGAAGCTCGGGGATCTTGTGGATTGGTGGGCGCCCATAAATGAGCCGATGGTCGTTGCGGTGAACGGTTACGCCAATGTTCCAGGCGCTCTTGCTGGCAACTTCCCGCCCGGGGCCTACTGCTACCGCTGCGCTGTCAGGGTCAGTGAGAACCTTGCGCTCGCGAACGCGGTCGCCTACGACGAAGTCCATGCGAAGGACACGAAGGACGCTGACAAGGACGGTAAGAAGAGCCGGGTGGGCCTTGTCCAGAACATGGTCCACTTTGTTCCTGCGGACGCGTCTAAGAGCGCCGATCTGGCGGCGACAGTCCATGCCGACCAAATCTTCAATCGGCTTGGCTTGGACGCGTCGGTCAAGGGCATCCTTGACCACAACGCGAACGGTGTGGTCGACTCGGGCGAACGAGATCCAAAGCTCGCCAATAAGGCTGACTTCGTGGGAGTGAACTACTACTTCCGCGGGCGAGTCAGTGGCCTTGGCTTCCCTCTGTCGAGCGCCATCCCAATCCTCGACTTCGCACCCGTGACCACCTACAACTGGGCTCTAAACCCAACAGGCCCAACCTGCCCAACCACCTGCTCAGAGTTCGGCAGTGAGATCGATACCGACGGCTTCGGCGCTGTCCTGCGCGAGGCAGCCTCCTACGGCAAGCCGCTGATCATCACCGAGAACGGGATCGCCGACTCAAACGACGACCAGCGCCCCGGTTATCTGGTCGGCCACCTGGACCAAGTCCAACATGTGGCGGCTCAAAAGCCGAACGGAGTATCAGTGCTCGGCTATTACCAGTGGTCACTCACCGACAACTTCGAGTGGTCGGCTGGCTTCCTTCCGAAGTTCGGGCTGTACAGCTTCAACTCCTCAACGCTTACGCGGACCGCACGCCCGAGCGCCAACATCTTCGGTGGCATTGCGAAGGCCAACTCAATCAGTGGTCAGCTGCTCGACCAGTTTCTAAACACTGACCCGACGAGCTAGTCCTAAACTGAAGTTATGAGTGAGTCAAAAGGTCTTCAGCGCCTGAACATTGGAGTTGGCTTAGCGCACGCCGTGCAGGCGGTCGCGATCTTGGCAATCGCTAAAGCCGCCCCGCTCCCAATCGTTATCGGTTATATGACTGGACCGCCCGGGGCAGGCCAATACGGTGGCCCGGACCAGATCTTCAACATGCGCGTTGACCTTCTGGTTGTGCTTTTCCTCGCACTGGCTGCTGTCGACCATCTGTCCGTCGCCACATGGGCCCGAGGTTGGTACGACAGCCAGGTCGCCCGTGGAGTCAACTCAGCCCGCTGGATTGAGTACTCGATCAGCGCCTCGGTGATGGTCGTCTTGATCGGCCTACTCGCCGGGATTGACCAGATCACTGCAGTGATCGCTCTCTTCGGAGTCAACGCAGCGATGATCCTCTTCGGGCTTGTAATGGAGCAGGTCAATGTTGGACGCAAGCCAGAGGAAGTGAACTGGACGCCGTTTATCTTCGGCTGCATCGCTGGTGCTGTTCCGTGGATCGCGATCACAGCCCAGCTGGCTATCTCCTCTTCTAAGGGCGCCAACGCCCCTGGGTTCGTCTACGTGATCTTCGTAACCCTCTTCATCCTGTTCAACACCTTCGCTGTGAACATGTGGCTCCAGTACCGAGGCAAGGGCCGCTGGGCCAACCCCGTGTTCGCAGAGCGCGTGTACCTGTGGCTGAGCCTTGCTGCAAAGAGCGCCCTCGCCTGGCAGGTTTACTTCGGCGCACTCGCCGGCAGCTAGATCCCAACGAGACGCGGCTACTTAGCGAACCGCTCGAAGTAAGCGAGCGACGGCTTTGGGACACCTAGGTAGCTGACGACACCAAGCGACTGGAAGCAACCAGTTGCACCGGAGTTTGGTGCCGGGTCGTCCCACCTGTACCAAGACAGTTCAACTAGACGATTGGCAGCGGCGCTGCGAAGGACTACTGCTAGGAAGTCGTGGCCCATCTGCGCCTGCCGAGCAGCACTGCCAGCGCATAGCCAGCCATAACGCTGGGCTGACGCCGTTCCGGAAGCCCACCCGAACTCGCCAACCACCAGCTTGCAACCGCGGCAACCACTGGCATCCATCAGATTGCGCATCCACGGAATTACTGCAGCTGCGTGAGCGACCGTGTCGGAGTAGGCGTGCACATCCCACTGGTAGAGGGCGCTTCGGACTGGCCCTAGGTTTCTCCACACAGCTTTGAGAAACGCGTCAGGGGCAGCCGAGCCATAGCCACCCGAGGCCATTCCAGCCGCCTGAATTGTGGCGGTGCGGTCAGTTGCTCTGATCGCATCACGGGTCTGAGTCAGCAGTGCCGCATACCGCTCTGGCGAAGCAGCTCCCCCAGTCCACGCGCTAGCCACATTGGGCTCATTCCAAACTTGCCATGTCCGCAGTGGGGTTGGAGTTAGGTCCGGGTGGGAAGTCCAGAAGTCGCCACCCGGGCCGTAGCGCTTGGCTACCCGCCCAGCCCAAGCGGTGAAGTTTGCAATCCGGCTTGGGTAGGTGTCTTGGTGCCCGCGGGGTGTTCCGGGCTCAATTGCCCAGCTCGGCGTGTTGGACAGCACCGCGACGAGTGGGATGCCAGCTCGGCTTGCTCCCGCGAGATCAGCGTCCATCGCAGTCCAATCCATGACTCCCTTGCGCGGCTCAGACTCGGCCCATGAAAACTTCTCCCGCACATGTGTTGCGCCGGACGCCTTGATCGCGTCAAGTGAGGTGGAGGTTGCGTGCGGGCCAGCGACGAACCCAAGTCTGATCTGAGCTGATGCCGACTGAGTCCAGCTAAGCCCGGCCAGAGCGACGGCTAGAAACGCAGCGACGCCAAGCCAATACGAATGCCGTGATTGCGCAGAGATCATCCTGTACGCCTTCCGGCTGGCCGCACCGCGAATGCTGCGGCAATGGCCAGCGCGGCAAGTAGGAACCACCGAATGACTGACCCGGTTTGGGAACTCGGCGAAGCCGCCACTGGATTCCCCAAGGGCGAAGCTAGGACAACTGGCAGCTTGCGGATTCGCTGAGGCAACGATTTGTTAGCCACGATCGCAGCCAGGTCGTTGCGTGCATTTATCAATGTGGCCTGCGCAAGTGCGGTAGATCCCGGTGCGCCCACCCGGCCATTACTGCCTGCACTTGGCACGATCCACGGCGTGTACATGTCCCCAGCCGTGGAGGAGGCCCCGGAGGGCTGCCAGCTGGCGGACGCGGCCGATGCTGCTCCTCCCAGCAGAGAGCTTGAAATCAGGAAAGCCACCACGAGTCGTGACGCAGTTGAGCGATTACGAGCCATCAATTCCAAAGTAACAGCGCTCGCTCGACTGACTGACCGGTTGAGGCCAACCACGCGTGAGTCTGCGGTAAGTCCGCAACTGGGGCCTCACGGGCGGTAACCGACGATCAGGTGATCGTCGACGGCGACCGGGATGAACCCCGGCGGCACGCCATCCTGCTTCCCCATTCGGAGCGGAGTCGGACAGGACGGATCAACGAACGACCAGCGAATGCCTAAGGAGGCCACAGCGCTCCGCCCTGCGCGACCGCCAGCAAACACTGCCCGTGCTTGGGCAGCCGGAACAGACTCAGACAGCGGCCCTATCTGATGAGGCAGAAGAGCTCCGAAGACCCTGCTGCTCCCTAACCCAACGGCCGGGAAGGCCCAACATGGGTCGGCCACGATGGCCTCCTCCGCTCTTACAGAGCGCCCCACCCTCTGAGCAACAACCCAATTTGACCGAGTCGCCACTTGGAAGAAATCGCTCTGCTGCTGAGGCCAACCGCTCCCCGCCGCGGCAAGGAGCACAACAACCCCAACCGAGACAACCGATAAGACCTTGCGCGCTTGAGCCCACTCAAAGCCGTCTGCCGCTATCCCCGCGACGCCGACTGCTGCCAAGGGCCCGATCAGGTAGAGAGCCCGCCGGTATTCCCCGGCAACTCCGATTCTCCAGCTCTGGGAGTAGAGCAGAGCCACGGCAACAACGGTGAGTACCGCGACTGCGAGCCGGCGACTGGACTTCGCGTAGCTGGCAACTGCGAGTCCCCCAAGAGCACCCACCACCAAGATCACAGGCAGCATGCCTGTACCAGTGACGCCAACCCAGTCAATACGGGTTGGCAGGTAGGCATTAACTCCTTGGAGTCCGCCGAGCGAATCGAGCCTGCTCTTGTATGCGAGAAGCAGCGGACCGGCGACCATGGCAAGCCCAGCGAGGCTTAGGGCTCCTGCTCGCCAGCTGACCCGGTGAAGAAGCGCTGCTGCCAGCCCCACCAGGAGCAAAGCCCCCACCACCAGCTCGCCAATCATGGGTTGTGTAATTAAGGTCGCGGCAGCCAGCAGCACTGCGGCGACGCAGGCGGCATCTCTATCCCGACCTGTAGGCCGAGCCGCGTAGGCAGCGACCCCAATCAATGGGATTGCGAAGACCAATGCCAGCAAGGTCGCTAGCCCAGACCAGCCGACAACAGCAATCGTCGGAGGTGACAGGGCTGCCGCTACCCCGCCCACAACACCAGCCAAACTCCCCCACCAAGCTCGGCAAACCAACCACACCGAAACTGCACCAAAGATGAACAGCAGTCCCGAAGCTGGTGCTGTGGCCGACGCTGGCAAACCTGCAAGCAGTAGCCAGGCTGCGAGCACCCCCGGGAACCCCGGGTAGTCGCTGAACTTCGCACCGCCGTGCATCCAGTTGGCATT
>CALJKH010000164.1 GCA_937973575.1 uncultured Solirubrobacterales bacterium
GCTAGAGCGCGTGCGTCACGCCCACCAGCTCGAAGGCGGTCGAGCAGAAGTGGGGCAGAGTTAGTGCTCGTCACGCAGAGCAGGTCAAATCCTGTCGGGTCAAGAGCGACACCTTGATCAACTGCCTCAGTTCGAATAGTCGGCACTTCAACAGCGTGGGCGCCAAGGCTCGCCAGCTTGGCTGACAGGCTGCCGGCTTGAGCGCGTGCCCGCGTTACAGCGATTCTGCGTCCGTGGAGCGGCCGCGTCTCAACCCACGCGAGCTCATCGCGCAAGGAGGCAACCTCGCCGATCAAGGTGATCGCGGGAGCCTTGATTCCAGCCTTCTCACCGGCTTCAGCGAGTGTCTCGAGAGTCGCGGTGACAGCCTTCTGGTCACCAAGGGTGCCTCTCATGATTAGAGCTGCCGGTTCGTCAGCTCGTCGCCCAGCTGCGATCAGCGAGGCAGTGATCTGTGGCAGTCGCTTGACGCCCATGTAGAGCACGAGAGTCCCGGGGAAGACGGCCAGGCCGTCGTAGTCGAGGGCCGTCTCCGGCTTGGTTGGATCCTCATGGCCAGTAACGAGAGCAACTGCACTGGCCATTCCGCGTTGCGTCACGGGAATGCCAGCGGTGGCAGGGGCAGCGATCCCGGAGGTCACGGCTGGAATAACTTCGAACGGAATCCCTTCGGCCTTCAGCACGAGAGCTTCCTCACCACCGCGCCCAAAGACGAACGAGTCACCACCCTTGAACCGCACAACTGACTTGCCCAATTTGCCGTGCTCAACGATGATTCGGTTGATCTCGTCCTGCGGGGTGGATGGGCCACCGCCTTCCTTCCCAACTGAGATCACCTCGGCGTCGGGCCGCGCAAGGTTTAGGGAGCCTTCTGGGATCAGTCTGTCATGGACGATCACATCGGCACTGCTGAGGAGCTCAACTGCGCGAACTGTCATCAGCCCCGGGTCGCCAGGGCCGGAGCCAACCAGGTAGACGGTTCCAGCGATGGCCTGCACTATGACTCACCCCGTGCCAGCGCTAGGAGTCGGTCAGCGCCGGAGTCAAGGAGTTGCTTGGCCAGGTTGCGACCAACAGTCTCAGCTGCCTCGGTACTGGTGACCATCGCTCGGAGCGCCGAGCTTCCGTCGGGCGCGAGGACAACTGCACTCATTTCGATTTCACCTTCGCTTACTGTGGCCATGGCTCCAACCGCAGTGTGACAGTCTGCGTCAAGGGCGATCACAAGCGCCCTCTCAGCTTTCAAGGCGGTGGCTGACTCTGGGTCGTTAACCGCAGACGCTGCAGCACCGGCCTCGTCATTAGTGGCCAACGCTTCGAGGAGCAGGCAGCCCTGGCCTGCGGCTGGGGTGAAGTCGTCTGGGTCGAGTGGATTTCCGCGCTCGGAGAGGCGCAGGCGTTCAAGGCCGGCTGCAGCGAGGATGATTGCGTCGCATTCGCCCGCGTCAAGCTTGCGCAGGCGAGTGTCCACATTGCCTCGAAGCTCGATGACCTCAAGGTCAGGCCGCAGTGCTTTCAGCAGAGCGCTGCGGCGAGGGCTGGCGGTGCCAACAGTCGTCCCTTCAGCCAATACGGCGAGGCTGCCGGCACCACAGATTGAGTCGCGCGGGTCAACTCTCTTAGGAACTGCAACTGGCACGACCCCATCGGGCCGAACAGCTGGCACATCCTTGGCTGAGTGGAGTGCGATGTCAACCTCACCGGCGACGAGGGCTTCGTCAAGCGCTCGCGTCCAACGAGCTTTGTCCTCAACAGGGCTGCCGCTGGACTCGACGACGACAAGCTCTGAGTCTGGGATTTGCTCGGCGACTGTGCGCGCCTGGGCAAGGGCGAGTGCCGACCCGCGCGTGCCGATCTTCAGCATCGGGCTAGCCGTTCGATTTTGATTCGCGTCGCGGTGGTAACGCGACTACATCTGCGCCTGCGCCCTCATTCGAGTCCGCATCAGGCTGGCGGCTGCTGGCATCAAGTCCAAACAGCTCGCGGGCATTCTCGATTCGGCCGTGGGCCGCGTCGCCGCTCTGGTCGCGGAGGCGAAGAGTCGGCTCGTGAAGAAGGCGTTGGGCAACCGTTCGAGCAAGGAGCTCGACGCGCTCTCGGTCTGCAGGAGTAAGGCTCTCCCAGCGACCCTCGTTCTCCGCGATTACTGAGTCAGCTACTGACTTCCCATGCGAGTGGAGGTCGCGGATAGTTGGAACAGCGTCGAGAGTGCCAAGCCAGCCCGCAAAGTCAGAGATCTCGTCCTCAACGATGTCCTCGGCAAGGCCAGCCTCAGCGGCACGGATTGAGCGGTTGTTAGCGACGACAGCTTGGAGGTCGTCAATGTCTCGAAGAGTCACTCCGGCAAGCTCCCCACAGGCAGCTTCAATGTCGCGCGGCACTGCAAGGTCAATCAGGAGTAGTGGGCGACCATTACGGGAGGAGTTGACCTGCTCCAGTTCGGCAGCCGTCACGATCGGGTGCGGGGAGGAGGTTGCGCCAATAACGACATCGGCGCTCTGAAGCTGTGCGGGAAGGTCGTCCAGCACGATCGCCTGTCCGTCAAAGCGTTGGGCAAGCGCAAGAGCGCGGTCGCGGCGCCGGTTGGCAAGGAAGACGGTCTCAGCACCAAGAGCTGCGAGTGCCTTAGCTGCGAGCTCTGCAGTCTCGCCAGCTCCAAGAACAACTACTTTGCGGCCGTCTAGGTCGCCGATCAACTCGCGGGCAAGTGAGGCTGCCACAGTGCTGACGCTCATTGAGCGCTGACCGATAGCGGTCTCAGTACGAACGCGCTTACCTGTGCGCAAGGCCGAGTGGAAGAGACGATTGAGGAGTGGGCCGGTGGTGCCTGCTTCAGTCGCTGAGTCCAGAGCAGTGCGAACCTGGCCAAGGACCTCAGCTTCACCGAGGACCATCGACTCAAGGCCACTTGTGACGCGGAATAGATGGCGGGCCCCGTCACAGTTACGAAGCGCGTAGATGATCGGCGTCAGCTCAGTTGGGCGAATCTCGGCCCTACGGGCAAGGCTTGTGAGAGCAGCTGATTCTGCGGCAACTGCATCGCGGGTAACGATGTAGAGCTCTGTGCGGTTGCACGTTGAGATTGCGGCGACCTCATCAATCGACTCTTCGCTCACCAAGTCGTTGAGGAAGGTCTCAACCTGCCACTGGCTTAGAGCAAGGCGCTCGCGCACCTCAACCTGTGCGGTCTTGTGCGATACCCCGATTGCGAGGACTTCGCTCACGCGCTGCCCTCAGCGGCGGCCTTGGCTTGCTCGGCAGCCTTCACTGTGTGTTCATCCTTGGCTTCCAGCATCTCGTCAATCAGGGAAATGTCCTTTTGGATGCGGCCAAGGCGCATTGCCATGATCGCGACATAGATGATCAGGATCAACATGAACACGAGATAGGCCCCAGCGACATAGCGGCCGGCAGTGCTGTCAATTGGAAGTGCGGGCATTAGGCGGTTTCCTCCTCGAGGCGGCGACGGATTGACGACAGCTGCATGCGCGTCGTCTTGATTGTGATTTCAAATCGCCAGAGCAGGAGCCAAAGCAGGCCCATGCCGACGATCGCAAGCAGGAA
>CALJKH010000165.1 GCA_937973575.1 uncultured Solirubrobacterales bacterium
GTCGTAATCGCCGCGTGTTTTGTTCATTGGATCGACGCTGTCGCATGTAGGACATGGAGTAGTCCCTCACGGCGGCAGCGTCGGGATCCTAAGCCCGATTCCTTCCTTGGTTCAGGCCCTGAACGGGGCATTGCATCTGAGGGGGCGAATGAATAGCCACGAGCTCCTACAGAAGGCATGACTAATGACGAGAAGTTCACCATTCTGGTTGCCGAGGACGATGACGCGACGCGCACTTTCCTCGCCGACAATCTCACCGCAGACGGTTATGAGCTCCTAGTAGCTGACTGCGCCCGACATGCTCTGAGGCTGATGGAAACCAAGTTCCCGGACCTAGCTGTGTTGGACTTGGGACTGCCCGATGGAGACGGACTGGATGTCGTCCGTAGCGTGCGCGCGAGCGATGGAATCGCCAGCCGCCTAGACCCTGGGCTGCCGCTGATTGTGGTCACTGGAAGGCAGAGTGAGCTTGACCGCCTGCGGGGATTCGACTCAGGGGCGGACGACTACTTGGCAAAGCCATTCTCCTACCCGGAACTGCGGGCACGGATAGCAGCGTTGCTTAGGCGGTCGAACAGGCGCAAGGTCGAGGGGCGGATGAGGATTGGGCCGCTAGAGATTGATCCTCCGACCAGAGAGGTCAAGCTGAGGGGCCGCAAGATTCCTCTGTCTCAGAAGGAGTACGCGTTACTCAAAGCGATTTCGTCGGAGCCAACAAGGGTCTTCACCAAGGAGGAACTACTCCGAGATGTGTGGGGCTTCCGATCACTCGGCTCTACGAGAACCTTGGATTCACATGCCTGTCGGTTGCGGCAGAAGCTTTCGGTAGAAGGCGATCGGTTGGTCGTCAATGTTTGGGGGGTCGGATACCGACTCGTTGACGGGCCCGTTACGAGCAGGGGTGAGGCGGAATGAGCAATCTCATTGCTGCGGCGGTGGGCGCTTTTATTGCTTCCGGCCTGCTTGTCGCACTAAACCGGAGGCGTGCTCTAGATGTAGCGCACGAGGTAAGACGGCCGCTCACCGCGCTCCTGCTCACCGCTGAGTCACTTAGGCCACATCTCCGCGAGGGCGAGCTTGATGCGCTGGCAAGGGAGGTAAGGCGTGCCAGTGAGAAGCTTGAGGATCTGGACTGGTGGACCTCAACGGTCCGGCAGCTGTTCCTGGACGACAGCGGAGCGAAGCCGAAGATCTCCGCGGTGGTTAGGGAGGTGGCGCTTGCCTGGGAGCCAGTCGCTCGGGCTCAAGGTCGTCGAATAACTGTGGAGGACAGATCTTCGAAGAGGTTCCGCTGTGACGGAGAGCGGTTGGGTAGGGCTCTTGCCGGCCTCATATCTAATGCGCTCGAACACGGGTCCGGAGATGTGTGCGTTGCTGCTTCAGATAGAGGGGGAACCTGCCGCATCAGCGTCGCAAATGGTGCTGGCCGAATCGAGGACCATGCTGCCTCCGGCCGTTCCCTTTTCATCCCGGCAGTGCTCACAGGTTCAGCGCGGCGGGGTCGAGGACTACGGATTGCCGCGTTTGAAGTACGCCGCCTGGGCGGCCTACTTCGCGGGTGGGATGAAACCCGGGGGACTGCTGAGCTTGTGCTCGCAAGCGGAGAGGCTCAGCAGTGAAGAGATGGGGTAGACCCCTTGCAGCTGCGGCATTGGCGCTCTTCGTGTTCGCGCAGGCGGAGGCAAAGCTGGACTCGGCAAGGCGAGAGCTCGCGGCCAAGATCGGACCTGTAATGCCCACTGGCACTCTGCTCAGAGATGTGCCTGCCGGAGCCTCCTTAGCAAGCGCAAGCGTCGGGTTCCCGGATGTTCCAGTTCGCTGGCGCCCTCCCGACTCCGTCACAAATGAGGTTGGCTTGGAGGGAATGGTCGCGGCCGTTGCGCTGAAGGCAGGAGCGCTGCTGGGTCCGGGCACAATTCGAAGGGAAGACTCAAATGTCGGAGCCACTCTCAGGAGTGGCGAAAGAGTTATCTCGGCCGTTGGGTTGGCCCCGATCTCGGCAATCCAACCGGGTA
>CALJKH010000166.1 GCA_937973575.1 uncultured Solirubrobacterales bacterium
CAGCTCAGGCGTGATCGATCTCGCAGCTGTCACGGCGAGAGCAAAGTTCTCTAGCTGGAATGGGCCGGTGGCCTGCAGTTCTAAGCCAGGGAACCCGTCTGCCCCGACCGTAAGGAGGTCTGCCTCAGCAAGGTCAGCTACCGATTTAGCCTCCGTGGCTATCACCGGTTCAAGGGTCGTTGGGACAACGAGCAGATCACCCTGTCCAACCACAGCTAACTTCTCCCGAGCAATTGAGAGCGTGTCCTCCCCAAGCCAACGGGTGTGGTCAAGGCCTACAGATGTGAAGACGACAGTCTTCGGACTCGGAAGCACGTTTGTGGCGTCCCAGCGCCCACCGAGCCCAGCCTCAATTACTGCGATCTCAACCCCAGCCTGCTGGAACAGAACGAACGCTGCGGTTGTCACAAGCTCAAACTGAGTGATCACCTCGGAGGAGTCAAGCTGTGGCTCAACACGCTCGGCCGCCTCGGCGACCCGGCCAACCGCTTGTGCAAACTCCTCAGGCGTGACCTCTTCAACGCCCTCACGAGTAGAAAGAAGCACCCGCTCGTGGAAGCCGGTCAAGTGAGGCGAGATGTAGGCACCGACATTGAGCCCGCCGGCATCTAGCGCAGCCGCAGCGAACCGGCACGTTGATGTCTTTCCATTGGTACCGACAATGTGGATGGAGCGGAAGCTCTCCTGAGGGTTTCCAAGCTCTTCTAGAAGCAGCTTGATTCGCCCTAGCTGGAAGCTCATTCCGAAGAGCTCCCTCTCTAGCAGCAGGGCCGTCGCCCGCGAGGGCGTCCAGCCTGACTCGGTCACAACGCTTCGAGCTCCGCTCGGAGCCTGTCTGCCTTTTCACGCTCTGCAGCGACTACTTCTGGCGGCGCCTTGGCAGTAAACCCAGCGTTGGCGAGTTTGGCCTCAGTCTTGTCAAGGTCGGCCTGAAGCTCCTTGCGCTTCTTCTCTACTCGGGCCTCCGCAGCAGCTGGATCCACAGCGCCACCTTCAAGAACTTCAAGCACTCCGCCAGGGACGGGGACTGTTGCGACAACCTGTGCGTCTGACTGCTCTAGGTCCACTCTCGCGATCCGTGAGAACTGGGCCTCAACCGGAGCCAGCGTCGTTGAGCTAAGGCGGCCCGAGATTCGACC
>CALJKH010000167.1 GCA_937973575.1 uncultured Solirubrobacterales bacterium
GGTCCATAAATGATTGGAAAGGGGTCGGGGGATTCGCATCGTCATCCCCATGATGATTTCCGCCGCCTCCCCCCGCAGAGAAGCGATTCTAAACACTGTGATTGAAGCTCGTCCTCTCGCGCCGCGCCGCCGCCTCGATGCAAAGCTCGATGACCCGCTTGTGCTCCTCCATGGAGAGCGTCGGCGCCTCGCCGGTGGTACCGGCCACGACCACCCCATCTGAGCCGTTAGCGACGAGATGGTTAAGAAGTGTCCTAGTCGAGTCAAGATCGACGGACCCGTGATCGCTGAAGGGTGTGACCATCGCGGTGATGATCGTTCCGAGCTTGGAGTCTGGACCGTTGCTCAAAGAATCTTCTCCAGTCCAACTGTAAGCCGATTCGGAAGCTGACCAATCTTTTGAATCGCTAGTACAACACCAGGCATGAAGGCCTTACGGTCGATGCTGTCGTGCCGGATGGTGAGTGTTTCGCCATGACCTCCAAAGATCACTTCCTGGTTGGCAACCATTCCCGGCAGACGCACGGAATGGATTGGCGGTGTGTCACCCGTGACTTCGGCGATCCGCTCCGCAGTAAGCGCTGCGGTACCAGAGGGTGTGTCGAGCTTGGCCGGATGGTGCAGCTCAATGATCTCTACATCGGGCAGCAGCCTCGCTGCTTCAGCTGCGAATTGCATCATCAGTACAGCTCCAATTGCAAAGTTGGGGGCAATGAGGATGTTCGCACCGTCAAGAGCCTCCAGCTCGTTGATGTCGAAGCCAGTCGTTCCTACAACTGCGTGGACGCCGGCAGCGTTAGCCGCCTTGATGTTCTCGACAGCAACATGGGGCTGTGTGAAATCAACAACCACATCAGCGTCAGCTAATACATCCGCAATCGCAGTCCCTAAAGCTGGGTCGGCGCGGCCAACGAGCTCCATGCCGTCGGCTTCATCAACCGCGGCACAGACCTCTTGGCCCATTCGACCTTCGCTTCCGGCGACTGCGACCCGGATCATCAGTTAGTTAGCTGCGCTCGGGATCGCGCCCGCCGCGGCCACGGTCGCGACCGCCTCCGCCACCACCGCGACGCCTGTCGCCGCCACGGTCTCCGCCGCCGCCACCGCGTGGGCCGCTCTCTGAGGCTGCAAGCTGTGCGAGCTCCTCAGGCGACTTGCCCTGGATGGAAGGATCGTCCGAGAGGCGCAGACCGATTCGGCCACGCTCACGGTCAACCTCGACAACGGTGACTTGAACGTCGTCGCCCTTGTTGAGAACCTCTTCAACTGTCTCGACGCGGTTACCTGGGCTCACATTCGAGATGTGGAGCAGCCCGTCGGTGCCCTTGGCCAGTTCGACGAAGGCACCGAATGTGGTGGTCTTCACGATCTTGCCAGCGAACGTATCGCCAAGCTCAACTTCCTTCGTCATTGAGGTGATGCGCTCTGCGAGTGCGTCACCAAGCGCTCCGGTTGTTGCGTAGATCAGGATCTGACCGTCGTCTTCGATGGTGATCTGTGCATCGAACTCCTCCTGGAGTGCGCGGATCGTCTCACCACCCTTACCGATGACTAGACCAATCTTCTCTTGGTCAATCTGGATCTGCGAGATACGCGGTGCGTACTCGGAGAGCTGCTCACTAGGAGCGTTGATCGCGTCTGACATCTTGCCAAGGATGAACTCGCGTCCTTGCTTGGCTTGTGTGAGCGCATCGGTGAGGATCTCAAAGGTGACGCCGTCGATCTTGATGTCCATCTGCAGAGCAGTGATGCCATCAGCCGTACCCGCAACCTTGAAGTCCATGTCGCCGAGGTGATCCTCGACGCCAGCGATGTCGCTGAGAACGATGTAGTCGTCGCCTTCCTTGATCAGACCCATTGCGATACCCGCAACTGGGCTCTTGATCGGAACACCTGCCTGCATTAGTGAGAGCGATGAGCCACAAACCGATGCCATCGAGCTTGAGCCGTTCGACTCAAGAATGTCGCTGACAACGCGGATTGTGTAAGGGAACGCCTCTTGGTCCGGAATTACCGGTACAAGCGCACGCTCAGCGAGAGCACCGTGACCAATGTCGCGGCGCTTAGGGCCACGCATGAAGCCAGCTTCACCAACCGAGAATGGTGGGAAGTTGTAGTGGTGCCAGTAACGCTTGACTGTCTCAAGTCCGAGTCCGTCGATGCGCATTTCCTCACGGGTAGTGCCGAGAGCAACTGTGCTCAGAGCCTGCGTCTGGCCGCGAGTGAACAGTGCGGAACCGTGTGTACGAGGAGTCACTCCCACTTCGATCGTGATCTGACGAATTTCGTCAGCTGCACGGCCGTCTGGGCGGGTCTTCTGAACTGCAATGCGCTCACGGATCATCTGCTTCTCGAGCTTCGCAAAGGCGCGTGAGGCGTCAGCAACCTTGGCTGCGTGATCCTCTGCGTCCTCTGATCCGCCGTACTCAGCGATGATCTCAGCCTCAACAGCCGAGCATGCATCCTGACGTTCAAGCTTGTCCACAACCTGAGTTGCGGCCTCCAGCTTGGCACCGTGTGATGCCTTGACCTGAGCTACGAACTCGTCGGATACACCAGCAACGACAACCTCATCCTTAGGCTTGCCGGCCTTCTCCGCAAGCTCGCGCTGGATAGCGCAAAGCTTCTTGATCTCGCTGTGCGCGATGTCAAGTGCGTCAAGGATTTCAGCTTCTGAAACCTCGTTAGCTCCGGCCTCCACCATGAGAATGGCTGTGTCGGTACCTGCAACAACGAGATCGAGATCCGCACCCTCAACAAGGAGATCCTCAGATGGGTTGACTACGAAGTTACCCTCGATCTTGCCAATGCGAACTGCGCCGACTGGCTGTGCGAAGGGAACATCGGACACCATCAGTGCTGCGCTGCAGCCATTCATCGCAAGGATGTCGTACGAGTTGACCTGATCAACCGAGAGCGGCATTGCCACAAGCTGAGTCTCTCGACGCCAGCCCTTCGGGAAAAGAGGACGGATCGGACGGTCAATAAGGCGGGCAACCAAAGTTGCCTTCTCACCTGCGCGACCTTCACGCTTGAAGAACGAGCCTGGGATCTTGCCTGCTGCGTACATGCGCTCTTCTACATCCACTGTGAGTGGAAGGAAGTCAACGTCGCGAGCATTTCCTGCTGTTGCTGTTGCGAGGACCATTGTGTCGCCTGCGCGGACAATTACTGATCCTGAGGCCTGCTTGGCCATTCGTCCCGTTTCAAAGGAGATCTCCGTGCCGGAGATATCAACGGAGACGCGAGTTACGTCTGCCATGAATCATCACTTCTTTCTATTTCTCAAGCCCGTCGGTCGGCCTGATGCTTCGTTTTCATTTATTCCGAACGGGTGAAGCGTAGCGTGCCTTGAGAATTGAAAGTTCTCAGGCAGTCCAACCCTGCACAGCTGCGACCTCAGGCACGCCTGCGCGAAGCTCACCATTGACCAAAAGAGTTGGGGTTGTTGACACCCCAGCTCGAATTGCCTCACGGAAGTCGGTGTTCACGCGCTCAGAAGCCGCTGGGCTCTGCATGTCAGCGTCGAACAAGTCGAGATCTAGTCCAAGACGCTCTGCCCTTTCCCATAGATGTGGAGGGTCAAGGTGCCCCTGATCTGTAAACAGGAGATCAACCATCTCCCAAAACTTCCCTTGGCAATCAGCGGCTTCCGCTGCTAGCGAGGCCGCTCTGGCCCTCGGATGACCGCTCGTTACAGGGAAATGACGCAGACCAACACGGAGCCCCGCGTGCTTAATCCGTTCCCAAGCTAAGCCGCATCTGGCGCACTCGAAATCGGCATAAAGAATGACCGCGGCTCCGCCTTCAGGCCCGTTGAGTCGATCCCCCTCCCCTGGGGGCTGCGCGGATCTACTGCTTAGGGTCAGTTCTCAGCTCCAACGGCTTCAAGACCGTCGAAGATGAGGTTTGCGCCAGGAAGCTCGCCTGGGCTATCGGCCTCGTAGCTCCACGCAACAGAACCGTCAGGACCGATGACAATGATTGCCCTCTGCGGGAATCCACCTGGGTGGAGGACGCCAAGAGCTGAGCATGCTGCGCCCTTCGGCTCGAAGTCTGAGAGCTGGGGAATTGTGACGCCAAGCTTCTCGATGAAGGCCGTCTGTGAGTAGGTCGAATCGCATGAGACGCCGTAGATGCTCGCACCGGCGGCAGTGATCTCGCCTAGGACCTCCTCGTAAATCTGGAACTGATCTGTGCAGACCGGGCTAAAGGCGAATGGGTAGAACACAAAAACAGTGGTCTTGCCTAGAAGGTCTGCTTGGGTGAACTTCTCACCGTCAGCCTTACCAAGGCTGAAGTCAGGAACCTGAGTGCCCGGTGTGAGAACGCTCACCGGCGAAGGCCAAGCTTCTCGACAAGGCCGCGGTAGCCCTCGAGGTCCTTGCGCTTCAGGTAATCAAGGAAGCGTCGACGCTGGCCAACAAGCTTGAGGAGACCACGACGTGAAGCGTGGTCCTTCTTGTGCTCGCGGAGATGCTCGGTGAGATGGTTGATGCGCTCGGTGAGCATTGCGACCTGTACCTCGGTCCGGCCAACATCCTGTGGGCCGGTGCCGTACTCAGCTGCAATCTCGCGCTTCCGTTCTGAAGTCAAGTTCATATGCGTGAAAGGTAGCAGGGGCTGTGCGTTGTCGGTCTTCCGCGTCAGCGAGCGTGCGCGGCGGCGATCTTGGCCGCGTTCTCACAATCGCGAGCCATGGCCGTTTTCAATTCATCGAGAGAGTCGAATTTCAGTTCGGGACGAAGGCGTTCAAGAAGCTCAACCTTGATCTCGGTGCCGTAGAGATCACCCTCCCAACCCAATAGATGCGTCTCGAGAAGAACCCGATCATCGTCGTCAATTGAGGGCCGAATCCCGAGACTGGCTGCAGCCGGTAGCCCGTTCGCCAGAGCGGCATAGACGCCGAAGGCTGGTACTACGCAGCCAGGGGCTGGAACCACATTCGCGGTCGGGCAGCCAAGCTCACGGCCCATCTGGGCACCGTGGATGACAACTCCCCTCATCTCGAAGGGATGACCAAGCATCGCTTCAGCCTGCGGCATCTCACCTGACCGGATGAGGTCCCTAATTGCCGAGGAGGACACAGCGTTTCCGTCAAGCTCCACTAGGTCAGCGACACTGGTCGTGAATCTGGAATCTGCAGTGAGGGTCTCGCTAGTGCCCTTTGCACCGCGCCCGTAACGGAAGTTGCTTCCCACTCGAACATCCGTGGCCGAAAGAGCCTCAACGATGATTTTGTCCACGAACTCACTCGCCTCAAGTTGGCTAAACGACTCGTCAAAGTGGGCGACGACAAGTTCACGAACCCCAAGCGCCTGAATCAGATCAGCCTTCTGATCGAGAGTGGTTAGAAGATCTGGTGCGCCTGTAGGGCCGACTACAGCCCGTGGATGCGGCTCGAAGGTAAGAACTGTGTCTGCGTCGCCTACTACGGCTACATGCCCAAGATGGACGCCGTCGAACTCTCCGATGGCGACCTTGCGGTCTCGCTTCTCTGCTGTTTCAGGGCTGCTGATCAACATTCTTCAAGGAGAGTAGTCAGCCGACAAATCCGACGCGCGATGCCAAGAAACCATTCTCATTGACTCCAGCTATCGCAACGAGGCCTTCGGGGCCGAGTGCCACTGCTAGCTCAGGTATCTCGTAGGTGAGTTCGACCGGACGACCATGAGCTAGAAGTGCCGACTGATCTGCGTCGAGTTGGAGCACAGGCAGGATCTGCGAAAGGGCGTCCACAAGTTCAACCCGTTGCGACCCATCATCCCCTAGCGAGTTAGGAACGGCGAACGGGCCGATTGAGATTCGTCTGAGTTCCTCACAGTACGCGTCACCTAGATCGGCGATCAAGGAGCGAATGTAGGTACCGGAGCCGCACCGCACTCGAAAACTGCGCCGGTCAGCCTCTCTATCGGTCTCTTCAAACTCATCGACTCGGACCTGCCGTGGCTCGAGCTCAAACTCCACTCCTGATCGGGCTAACTCGTAGGCCCGCTTGCCGTTCACATGTAGAGCTGAGAACTTGGGCGGTACTTGTTCAAGTTCACCCGAAGGCAGGTTCAGATCGCCAAGGGGGACAACGCCCGTCTCAGTGATTTCGCCCTCGCGGTCGAGGGTTGTCGATACGGCACCGAACCGAGCATCCACTATGTATTCCTTATCCAGCCCCATGAAAAATTGCTGGGTTCGTGTGGCACGACCGACTAAGACGATCAGCAGACCCGAGGCGAACGGGTCAAGGGTTCCAGCATGGCCAACCCGGACTCCCTTTGGTAGCTCGCGTCGTACCTGACCGACAACATCATGAGACGTGACTCCGCTCGGCTTATCAACCAGCAGAATGTAGGGCTCGGTACTCAGACCGCGCCTGCCTCGACCGCGGATTCAACAATGAACTTGATGAGCTCTTCAGGGTCGAGAGTTGAGCTGAACCCGGCGGCGCCTGGATGTCCTCCGCCACCGCCTGCTCGGGCAATTGACGAAACGTCGACGTCGTCAACTGCAGCCCGCAGGCTTACTCGTCGCGTGCTGGGATCCGCTTGAGGCTCCCGCACCACCGCGGCGACCTTAGTGCCTTCGAGCGCACGAAGGTGATCAATCACGCCTTCTGACCAGCCATCAATTGCCGAGCACTCATCGAAGTCTTGCCGGGTAAGGAACGCAATGGTCACCGCGCCGCCCGCGTGACGCTCCATCTTGGAAAGGGCCCTGCCTAGCAGAGCGGCCCGACCTTCTGGGACACCCTCATAAATCCGCCTGAACATTGGGGCCGGGAGGACGCCGACCTCAATGAGCTCAGCTGCCATCTGATGTGCGACTCC
>CALJKH010000168.1 GCA_937973575.1 uncultured Solirubrobacterales bacterium
GACAGAGTAATGCTGATCTTCGGGGCACTCCTGATGGCTGGCGCTGTTCTAGCCGGGCTCGCCCGCCGAGGGTTCCTAAGCATGGTTGCCCTCTACGTCGTGGTTGGCCTCGTCGTTGGCAATAGCGGACTTGGCTGGGTGCATTTCAACCCTCGCTCCCCATTCGTTCAGGACCTGAGCATCGTGGCACTCGTCGTGATTCTCTTCCGCGACGGCTTAGAGGTTGACTCAGGGCTGCTCCGCAAGAGCTGGAGCATCCCAGCGCGAAAACTGCTGCTGGCGATGCCGATCACAGCCACGATCATTGCTGTGACAGCACACTACGCCGCCGACCTTGGCTGGACATGGTCGTTCCTGCTTGGCTCGCTGCTCGCCCCCACCGACCCTGTGCTGTCGTCTTCAGTCGTTACGAATCCGCGGGTCCCGGCTGTGATCCGAAACTCGCTCAATCTGGAATCGGGGATGAACGACGGACTAGCCCTGCCGGCCGTTCTTGCGTTTGTCGCTGTGCTTGACCATCAGGGCAACTTTGTCCTCTGGAACTTCCTGCTGCGCGATGTTGGCGGCGGTCTCGCCGTGGGACTCATCCTCTCGCTGCTAGCCGCACGAATCGCGCCGAAGGACCTCAAGAACGCTGAAGGCCACCTGATCGCCCTATACGCGCTTGGAGCTGCCCTGCTGACCTACGGAATAGCAACCCTGACGATCAACGCCAATGGACTGATCGCAGTCTTCACGGGCGCGATCGCCCTTGGTGCGATGCGTGAGGACATTCAGGAAACCTTCGCCGAAAGGTCTGACGAAATCGTTGAGATCGTCAAGCTCTCAATCTTCGTCGTCTTCGGAGCAACAGTGACCCTTTCCTCCCTCTTTGACTGGGGCTGGGCAGCCTGGGCGATCGTCGCGGTTACCTTCCTCGTCGCCCGCCCGATTGGCATCGGAGTCTCGCTCGCGGGGACCGGCCTGAGCGGTCGGGCAAAAGCCTTCATGGCTTGGTTTGGACCAAAGGGCGTGGCGACAATGAGCTTCTCCCTCTTCGTCCTTGGGCACCTAGCCAACAGCCAAGAGGTTGTTGACATCGCATCACTCTGCGTGATCGTCTCGATTATCGCCCATGGCCTGACCGACGTCCCAGGAGCGAATTGGATCGCCAAGCACAGCACGGGGCAGCCCGCGGGCGGCGACTGAGAAGGTCAGACTGGTGCGTGAATTTCCGCCTGCTCTTCAGCAGTCGGAAACGCCCAAACAGTCGTAGTGCGACGGTCCTCACGGAAGTGGAATCGCATCTGCCTCGGGGCCTTCAATCCACCCTCTGTTAGCGGGCGCCATGTGGCGCAAGGCTCGGGGTTTGGAATCGCACAGAGGCCGTTGGCTCCAAAGTGGCAGCCAGCGCATGTTGGCTTCACTGCGCTCCTCCTCTTTGCCATTCGCCATTCCCCCAGTTTCAGTCCGCACGTGATCCGTGCGGGTCAGGCGATACCACCGCAGATAGCCTTCCGCCGCATGGTTCGTTCCCGCTACTCGCGAACTTTTTTTCGCTGAGGAGCGTAGCCTCGTTCGATAGATGCAAGTACTAGTCACAGGAACCACAGGCTTCATTGGCGGCTCGCTCGCGCCGCGACTCCTCGACAGCGGACATGAGGTGGTTGCCCTCGTTCGCAACCCCGACCGGCTGCCAGCAGACCTCAGGTCACGAATGACCGTTGTTAAGGGCAGCGCAGAGGATCCAGTCGCGATTCAGGAGGCCATGACTGGCTGCGACGTCTTCGTCTGGCTTCTGCATTCGATGGAACCCTCATCTGACGGTGTTGGCTTTGCCGACCGTGAGGCAAAGACGATCCAGCTCGCCCTCGACGCCGCCAAGAAGGCCGGTGTAAAGCGGGGCGTATACCTCGGCGGACTCGCGCCCGAGGGCGTTACCTCTGAGCACTTGGGTAGCCGTCTGGGGGTTGAAGAGCGGCTGCTTGATGCCCTCCCCGAGTCGACCGCACTTCGAGCATCAATCGTCATTGGCTCAGGCTCTCGCTCATTCAGATTCTTGGTTCGCCTCGTTGAACGCATGCCGGCCCTACCGATGCCGGCCTGGCGCGACTTCAAGACTCAAGCTGCCGATGTGCGTGATGTTGTCGCCGCGCTGGAGGCAGCAGTTGAGGGCGCTGCGCCGGGCCAGTCCCTTGACGTCGCTTCGCCCGAGGTGGTCACCTACGGCGGACTGATTGAGCTGATCGCTGAGCGCATGATGATTAGCCGCCCAAAGGTGAAGCTTCCGTTCTCGCTGAACGCAATCGCCGGGCAAGTTGCAGCGGCCGTGGCTGGCGAACAGCCGGAGCTGATCATTCCCCTGATGGGGTCCCTCGGGGTTGACTTGCTGCCCCGTGAAGATGGGCTTGCCCAACTTGGAATCACCCCTCACTCACTTGAGTCTGCAGTGGACAGGGCTCTCGCTGAATGGGAAGAGACTGAGGAGTTGGCCGCGCGATGAGCGATGTGGTCAAAGTTGAGATTGAGCTTCCCCTCCCACCCCAAGAGGTTTGGGATGTGGCGCTTGACCCCCACCGTCTCGCTGACTGGGTGACGATCCACAAGAAGCTTCATTCAGCTCCTGACAGGCCGCTCAAGGAAGGCGACAAGATCGTTCAAACCCTCGCCTTGCGCGGGGCTCCGTTCAAGGTCACTTGGAAGATTGAGGAACTGGACGCACCGAAGCTGGCAGTTTGGGTTGGCAAAGGCCCAGCTGGGTCGGTAGCCCGCACCGAGTACAAGCTCGCCAAAAAGGGCAAGGGCACGCTCTTCACTTACAGCAACGAGTTTGCTCCGCCCGGTGGCCCAATCGGCCGTATTGCTGCCAATGCGCTTGTCGGCGACATTCCAGTCCGCGAGGCAGAGGGGTCCCTCCAGCGCCTCAAGGACCTCCTCTCCTAAAGCAAGCGACCCCCAGCAGCCAAGTGGCCACCGGAGGTCTCTTTCAAGCTAAGGCTTGAAGCGTTTGGCCTAGATCAGGCCAAGCTCCTTAACTGCGTCGCGCTCCTCGCGAAGCTCGCCAACAGTGTGGTCAATGCGACCCTGTGAGAACTCGTCGATCTCAAGGCCTTGCACGATGCTCCACTCGCCGTTTGCGCAGGTGACTGGGAAGCCTGAGATGAGGCCCTCGTCAACTCCGTATGAGCCGTCTGAGACGACGCCCATTGAGACAACTCCGCCATTGGTGCCGAGCACCCAGTCACGGACGTGGTCAACAGCTGCGTTGGCAGCTGATGCAGCGCTGCTCGAGCCACGAGCCTCGATGATCGCCGCGCCACGCTTGCCGACTGTCGGGATGAATGTGTTCTCGTACCACTCGCGGTCGTTGACAACGTCCAGAGCTGGGCTGCCGTTGATCAGGGCGTGCTCAAGGTCCGGGTACATGGACGGTGAGTGGTTACCCCAAACGCCGAGGTTGGTGATGTCACCAACTCCAACGCCAGTCTTGGCTGCAACCTGTGCGAGCGCACGGTTGTGGTCAAGGCGAAGCATTGCCGTGAAGCGCTCGTTTGGAACATCTGGAGCGCTGTTCATTGCGATCAGCGAGTTGGTGTTGGCTGGGTTGCCGACAACAAGAACCTTCACATCATCAGCAGCGTTGTCGTTGATTGCCTTGCCCTGGACAGTGAAGATCGCACCGTTGGCCTCAAGCAGGTCAGCGCGCTCCATTCCTGGGCCACGCGGGCGAGCTCCAACGAGCAGGCCAATGTTGGCTCCGTCAAATGCCTTGTTGGGGTCGTCGGTGCACTCAATTCCAGCGAGAAGCGGGAATGCACAGTCCTCAAGCTCATATGCGACGCCATCAAGGGCGCCAACAGCCTGCGGGACCTCAAGCAGGCGAAGCTCAACTGGGGTGTCTGGGCCAAGCATCTGGCCACTTGCGATACGGAAGAGGAGCGCGTAGCCGATCTGGCCTGCTGCGCCGGTCACCGTGACTTTGACTGGGGTGTTGCTCACTTTGTTCTCCTTGGGGGTTTTGGAAGGGAAGTGGTGATGGGCTCTACGCGCCCATCTCCTCAATTACTGCGTCTGCAAACTCTGAGGTGCCGACAGCTGTCGGATCCTCACGGTTGGGCTTGAGGTCATAAGTGACCTTGTCGCCCTTGGCGATTACTGCTGCGATTGCGTTCTCCATGCGATCTGCGGCTTCGCGCTCACCAAGATGGGAGAGCATCAGCACGCCTGAAAGCATCAACGCAGTCGGGTTGACCTTGTTCAGACCCTTGTACTTGGGAGCCGAACCGTGAGTTGCCTCGAACACTGCTGCTGCCGTGCCAATGTTGGCGCCAGGCGCAAGGCCAAGGCCGCCGATCATGCCGGCACCGAGATCGCTGACGATGTCGCCGTAAAGGTTTGGCATGACAACAACGTCGTACTCCTCAGGGCGTGACACCAGCTGGTTGCAGAGGTTGTCGATGATGCGGTCCTCGAACTCAATCTCTGGGTGGCGCTCAGCCACCTTGCGAGCAACGTCCAGGAAGATCCCGTCTGAGTACTTCATGATGTTGGCCTTGTGCGCCGCCGTGACCTTCTTACGGCCGTGCTCCTTGGCGTACTGGAACGCAGCCTCAACAATGCGCTCTGAACCATGCTCCGAGATGTACTTGAGGGAGATGCCTGAATCCTCAGGAATCTCGCTGCCGAGCTCGCTCACAACCTCGCGCATGCGGGCCTGCTCAGGAGTGCCCTCCTCGAACTCAATCCCGACGTACATGCCCTCAGTGTTCTCACGGATGACAACGAAGTCGGTCTCCGGGTAACGGGTACGGACACCTGCGTAGGACTTGCATGGGCGAACGCAGGCGTAAAGGTCGAGCTCCTTACGCAGCAGAACGTTGACCGAGCGGAAACCGGATCCGATTGGAGTGGTCGTCGGGCCCTTAATGCCGACCTTGGTGCGGCGGAGAGATTCGAGCGTGCGCTCGGGGAATGGGGTTCCCTCTTCCTCGTAGGCGTCAATGCCAGCTGGGTTTTCGTCCCAGATGAACTCGACTCCTGTTGCTTCGAGGACGCGGCGTGTTGCTTCGGCCAGCTCTGGGCCAGTGCCGTCGCCGGGAATAAAGGTCACTTCGTAGGCCATGGGAACTCTTTCGGTCTTGGGCGGATTTGCTTAGCCACAGCCAGTCGCGGCGGGTGGCCGAACTGCGATCCTATCGCCGCAGCGATTTGGTGGGATGATGGAAACAATGTCGGTACACGAATCAGACCAAACCAGCTCAACGACGGACCCTCGCCTCCGGGCCCCAAATCAGCCGCCACCGTTGGCAGGTATTGACCTGTTCGCCACAAATTTGCCGCTCTCAGAGTCACTTGAGCGGTCAGGAGCTGAAGCGTGGCGCGACCGTTGCGTGGAAATCGGCACCGTCGCTGGTCGCTCGGAAGTACTTGAGCTTGGCCGCCTCGCGAATGACTTCCCACCCGAGTACAAGCCTTTCGACAGGTATGGAAACAGAGTGGACGAGGCTGTCTACCACCCCGCCTACCACGAGCTGATGGCAATCGCGACCGAGCGCGGCCTCCACTCACTGCCGTGGACTGAAGGCAAGGGTGGACATGCGGCCCGCGCTGCGATGTTCATGACTTGGTCCCAGGTTGAGGCCGGGCACGGCTGCCCAATCTCGATGACCTACGCAGCAGTTCCAGCTCTCAAGGTCACACCTGCTGTTGCCGACAACTGGGTACCGCTGCTGACCCGTAACGCCTATGACGGCTCCTCTCTCCCAGCTGGCGACAAGCCCGGAGCCCTTGCAGGCATGGCAATGACAGAGAAGCAGGGCGGCAGTGATGTCCGTGCCAACCTGACTACAGCCACGCAACTCGGAGCGCCCGAGGACCCATGGCTGATTGACGGTCATAAGTGGTTCTGCTCAGCGCCGATGTGCGATCTATTCCTGATCCTCGCCCAGACCGACGAGGGGCCCACCTGCTTTGCGATTCCTCGCCTCCTCGGTCCAAATCAGCGCAATGGCATTCGGGTCCAGCGCCTTAAGGACAAGCTCGGTAACCGAAGCAACGCCTCATCAGAGATTGAATTCCATGGCACCCACGGCTGGCTGCTCGGTGAGCCAGGGCGCGGCATTCAGACCATCATCGAGATGGTCAACCACACCAGATTGGACTGCATCCTTGGCTCAGCCTCGGGGATGCGCTGGGCACTTGCACAGGCGGCTCACCACGCTGCTCACCGAAGTGCTTTCGGTCGCCTCCTCGCGGAGCAGCCAATGATGCAAGGCGTACTCGCCGACCTAGCGTTAGAGAGCGAGGCGGCCACTGTGCTTGCCATGCGGCTTGCCAGCGCTTACGACTCTGATGACCCACAGGAAGCCAAGTTCCGCAGGATCGCCACAGCTGTCTCCAAGTATTGGGTCTGCAAGCGCCAGCCGGCGATGGTCGCTGAAGCACTTGAGGTGCTGGGCGGCAACGGCTACGCAGAGGAGTCGGGAATGCCGCGCCTCTACCGAGAGGCCCCGCTCAACGGCATCTGGGAAGGCTCAGGCAATGTGATCTGCCTTGACGTGCTCAGAGCAGCCGCAAAGGAAGAAGGAACACTCGAAGCCCTTGTGGCTGAGATCAGGCTCGGAGCCTCGGGCAACCCTGAAATTGAGGATGCCTGCAACGAGGCGCTCGCCGCTGTCTCTAACCCCGATTCGGCCCAGGCTAACGCGCGGTTCGCTGTTGAGCGTTTGGCAATAGCACTCCAAGCTTCCTTGCTCACACGCTTTGCCCCGCAGCAGGTGGCTGATGCGTTCATCGCAACCCGAGTACGCGGTGACGGTGGCCGGGCCTTTGGCTCATTCAGGCAGGGCCCAGATGTGGCGTTCCTCGCTGCTCGAGCTACCCCCCACCTCGGCTAGGGAGTTCGCAGTGGGCGGCAAATCAGGTTCGATCAAGCTTTTCAAGGCCTTCGGGATTCGAGTCGGGGTTGATGTCTCTTGGTTCGTAATTCTGTTCATCGCGATCTTTTGGCTTTCTGGCCTCTTCAAAGACATGCTCGGCGGTAAGGAGACGACCGCTTACCTAACTGCTGTCGCCACAGCGCTCCTGTTCTTTGGCTCGCTCCTCGCCCACGAGCTGGGCCACGCCGCAGTTGCCAAGCGCGCTGGCATCAACGTCCCCCGAATTGACCTATGGATGCTCGGCGGCATGGCACGGATGGACCGTGAACCAGATACCCCTGGCGAGGAGCTCAAGATTGCGATCGCCGGGCCAGCAGTCACCTTGCTTATTGCCTTCATCTGCCTCGCCGTGGGTGCAGCACTTGAGGGAACGAACGCTGTCGTCAACGCAGCGGAGCTGAAGGGGACTATCCCTGTAACTCCAGTCTTCCTCGCCCTCTCATTCGTGGCGACGATGAACATTGTGATCTTCGTCTTCAACCTGATTCCGGCCTGGCCACTTGACGGCGGCAGGGTCGCACGGGCACTCGCTTGGAAGTTCACAGGGTCAAAGATGCGAGGCACTGTCATCAGCGCCAAGCTCGGGCGTGGCTTCTCTTGGATCCTCGCTGCGCTTGGCATCTTCCAAATCATCAACGGCGACCTTGGCGGCCTCTGGTGGCTGATGCTCGCGTTCTTCATCGGCCAGGCGGCCCGAGGCGCACTCCTTCAAACTCAGGTCACTAGCCGACTTGGGCAGCGGACCGTTATGGATTTGATGGACCGCCACCCCGTCACGCTGCCGGGCGACATTGACGTGGCGCGTGCCGATGAGGAATGGTTCACCCGTTACGGCTGGTCGTGGTTCCCAGTAGTTGACGAATTTGGCCGATTCATTGGGATTGCGCGGGAAGAGCAGGTGCGTCCTGCAGCTGAAAACCCGGGGCTCGGGGCGCCACCTCTAGTGCGCGATGTGCTTGATCAAGGGTCGGCAATGGAGTGGTCAATTGATGAAACAGCCCTTGTGGAATCGCTCCTTTCCTCGGAGCCGCTCAGCGTCAACGGAGCCCTTATGGCAGTTGACGACCACGGCGTCCTGCAGGGCGTCGTGACAGTTGAGCAAGTTCGCGCTGCACTCCGCGACCAGCAGGAGTAGGCTTCTACGTGCGCGTGCGTGCCAGCTCCGCCCAGTGGGGCGCACAGGCGCTCACCGAGGACCTTCGGTGATGATCCAAACCGAGCCTTAGCGAGTAGAACAAGCACTATGCCTAATCACGACGTATTGATCATCGGAGCCGGCCTCGCAGGCCAACGCGCAGCCCTTGCAGCAGCAGAAAAGGGTGCGACTGTCGGCATTATCAGCAAGGTCCACCCAGTTCGTTCGCACTCAGTTGCGGCAGCAGGTGGCATCAACGCAGCACTTAACCCTGAGGACTCTTGGGAGTCACATGCCTTTGACACGGTCAAGGGCTCCGACTACCTCGGCGACCAGGCAGCCATCGAGGTGATGTGCAAGGAAGCCCCAGACGAGATCCTCTGGCTCGAGCACGCTGGCGTGACCTTCCACCGCAACGATGTTGGCCAGCTCGGTACCCGCGCATTCGGCGGTGCCTCACAGGCTCGTACCTACTACGTAGCCGACATCACGGGCCAGGCAATTCTTCACGTGCTCTACGAGCGCCTGATGAAGCACCACGACCAGATTGACCGTTACGAAGAGTGGTTCACCACTGAACTCCTTCAGGACGAAGCTGGCAACTGTGTTGGTGCTGTTTGCCGCAACATCCGTGACGGCCAGATTGAGATCTTCAACGCTAAGTCAGTGATTCTCGCCTCAGGCGGAGCTGGCCAAGTGTTCAAGCCAACCACCAACGCACTTATCTGCACTGGTGACGGCATTGCACAGGCTTACGGGATCGGCGCACCTCTGATGGACATGGAGATGATCCAGTACCACCCCACCACGCTTGACGGCAATGGCTTCCTCATCACCGAGGGTGCCCGCGGCGAAGGCGCGCACCTCTACAACTCACTCGGCGAGCGCTTCATGGAGAAGTACGCACCGAACAAGCTTGAGCTTGCATCGCGCGACGTTGTATCCCGCGCAGAGCAGACTGAGATCCTTGAGGGCCGTGGAGTTGGGCCTGACGGTCAGGGAATCTGGCTCGACATCACCAAGGTTCCGCGTAAGCGCACGCTTGAAGCACTCCGCGAGATCGTCAACATTGGCCGCGACTTCGCCGGCGTTGACATCACCCGCGAGCCGATCATGATCAAGCCAGGCATGCACTACATCATGGGTGGCGTTAAGACCGATGTTGACGGACACACTCCGGTCAACGGTCTCTACGCAGCCGGTGAGGTTGCCTGCGTGTCAGTCCACGGCGGCAACCGCCTTGGAGCCAACTCGCTGCTTGACACTCTGATCTTCGGTCGTCGCTCAGGTGAGCACGCTGCTGACCGCGCGCTGGAGAAGGCAATGCCTTCAACCAGCACAGCCAAGGTGGCCGACACTCAGAAGCGCTTCGACTCGATTCTCGCCCGCCCAGCTGGCGGCCGTCGAATCTCCGAGATCAAGAATGATCTTGGCGAGACGATGAACCGCTACTGCGCCGTCTATCGCGATCAAGACGGGCTTGAGAAGGCCCACGAAATCGTGCGCAACCTCAAGGAAGAGGCAAAGACTGCAGCTGTCGACGACAAGGGCACAGTCTTTAACCAGGATCTCCTTGGTGCAATCGAGCTTGAGTACATGGTCGATGTTGCAGAGTGCATCGTCGTAGCTGCGAAGGAGCGCAAGGAGTCCCGTGGAGCCCAGTTCCGCACTGACTTCCCTGACCGCAACGACGCCGAATGGCTTAAGCACATTGACGTTGCTCGTAACAGCGACGACACCCCAGAAGTTTCGTACTCAGAAGTTTCAATTACCCAGTGGGAGCCGCAGGAGCGGACCTACTAGACCCGCCCAATCCGACCGGAAGAACGCAGATGCCCGACTACACACTCCGCCTTCGCCGCTACAACCCGGAATCCGGCGAGGCGCCCCACTACGAAGACTTCCAAGTAGAGCTTGAAGGTCACCGCTCAGTCCTTGAGGCGATCCTCAAGGTCAAGGGTGACCAAGACGGCTCAATTGGTGTCCGTTGCTCGTGCCGCGCAGCCATCTGTGGCTCCTGCGGTGTTCGCACCAATGGCAAGCCTGGCCTTGCCTGCCATACCCACCTTGACGAGGCAGCCAAGAACAGCAAGGACGGCGAGAACGTAATCGTCGTCGAGCCAATGGGCAACATGCCTGTCATCAAGGACCTCATCGTGGACATGGAAGAGGTCCACTGGAAGAAGATTCGTCGCGTCACACCGTGGCTTGTTGGCAAGCAGCCAGTGCCGGAGCGCGAGTACATCGTCCCTCACGAGAACATGGTGGACGTCACTCAGACAATGGCCTGCATCCAGTGCGGCGCCTGCGTTTCAGACTGCATGACGATGGAGATGGACCCCCTGTTCATCGGCCCAGCAGCTCTCGCCAAGGCTTACCGCTTCGTCGGTGACCCACGTGACGCAGACACCAAGGAGCGCCTTGCAGACCTCGCCGAGGATCCGCATGGCATCTACGACTGCACGCACTGCTTCCAGTGCATTGAGGCATGCCCGAAGGGTGTTGCACCAATGAGCCAGATCATGCGTCTTCGCCGTCGTGCCGGTTCGGACTTCGGTCTCGATGACCGCAACAACGGCCACCGTCACGAGATGGCATTCGTCAAGAACATCAAGAAGAACGGCCTGCTCCACGAGGCGGACCTGCTCCCCGATTCCTACGGCGGCAAGTTCCACCCACGCGCGGTACCGGAGCTTCTTAGTTCCCTCCCAGTCGTTCTCCGTGCGCTGAAGACCGGCAAGGTAACTCCGAAGAAGGCCCTCCTCCACGAGCACAAGGCTCCTAAGGAAGTCAAGAAGATCTTCGAGATCATTGAGAGCCGCCCACAGCGCAACGAGTACAACCTCTACATCTCAGGTAACGAGGATGACATCGCCGGTGAAGCAGTTGGCGGCGAGTCCCTTGGCAGCGGCGCAGCTACAGCGACCGTCGAGGCTCCTGTGGCTGAAGTAGCCGCTCCTGAGGCTCCAGTTGCCGAAGCTGCTGCCCCTGAAGCACCGGTTGAGGAAGCGGTTGTAGAGACCGTCGAAGTTGTTGAAGAGACTCCAGCCCCCGAGGCAGCCGCTGAGCCGGCAGTCGAAGAGGCTCCCGAAGCAGACACGCCCGCCGATGGCGAGCCCACCGAAGGAGATGCCCAGTGAAGGTCGCCTACTGGCCCGGCTGCGTAAGCCGTGGCTTCACCCCCGAGCTACACGGAGCAATGGAGGCTGTTGCCCCACTCCTTGATCTCGAGCTGATGGAAATTGACCGCGCATCCTGCTGCGGCGCCGGAGTTATCGCCGAGCACAACCAAGAGCTTGCCGACACCCTGAACGCACGCACATTCGCGCTCGCTCAGCAGACTGGCGAGAGCCTGATGATGAACATCTGCTCAACCTGCCAAGGAGCACAGAGCGAATGCCAGGAGCGTCTTGACGCAAGCGGTGACTACCGTGACGACATCAACGCGACTCTTGAGGCTGAAGGCCTTGCCTACGAGAAGGGTCTTGTCACAAACAAGAACTTCCTTTGGCTCCTCGTTGAAGAGATCGGTCTTGAGAACCTCAAGAAGAAGGTCAAGAAGCCTCTTACAGGCCTCAAGGTTGGCCCCTTCTACGGCTGCTACATCGTCCGCCCAACCGACAGGCTTGGCATTGACGACGAGAACCCACGTGACCAGTACATGCAGTGGGTCATCGAGGCTCTCGGCGGCGAAGTAATTGACTACGCAGGCGTCTACAAGTGCTGTGGTTTCCCAATCATCACGATGAACAAGGAAGCCTCACTCAAGATGGCAGGTACTCACCTGTCCGACGCGCAGGATGCTGACGCTGACTGCCTTGTAGTCCCTTGCCCACTCTGCCACTTGAACCTTGACCTTCAGCAGCCAATGGCCGCAGGTCAGATCGGCAGAAGCGACCTCAACATGCCAGTCCTCCACCTTCCGCAGTTGGTTGGCCTGGCGCTTGGGCTCGACAACAAGGCGCTTGGACTCAACAAGCACGTCGTCAAGCCCACATCCGTCATCGACTGGTCAACAGCAGTTGTTGGCAGCACGGCGGAAAGCGGCTGGTAACCAGCCCAAAGATTCATGCAGTAACGGGGCCCGCAATAGCGGGCCTCCTCTTTGCTGCTGGCTAGAGGCCGCGCTGAACGAGGAGCTCGGCGACTTGGACTGCGTTTGTCGCTGCGCCCTTACGGAGGTTGTCGCCAACGATCCACATGTTTAGGGATCTAGGCGCGCTCTCATCAACTCGAATGCGGCCGACAAGGACTTCGTCGCGGCCACTGCCATCAATCGCAAGTGGGTAGACACCGTTGCCCGGGTCGTCAACCACGACAACAGATCGAGAG
>CALJKH010000169.1 GCA_937973575.1 uncultured Solirubrobacterales bacterium
GAGGCTGGTGCAGTCGCGATCCTCTCCTCAGTGCCCTATTACAACCGGCCTAACGAGGCAGGTCTCCTTCTTCATTACGCGGCGATCGCCGAATCAACTGACCTTCCAGTGGTCCTCTACAACGTTCCAACCCGGACGGGCTTGGACATGTCAGATGAGCTTGCGGCGGAGCTTGGTGCACGCCACAACAACATTGTTGGAATGAAGCAGGCTCGCCCAGGTGACCCGAAGCCAATTCCAGGACTCGATCTTTACGCAGGGAACGACGACTCGTTTGCCGCAGCGCTCGATGCAGGGGGCGTCGGGGGCATCCTCGTGGCCAGCCACCTTCTCGGCACGGAGATGCGGGAGGTTGCAGAGGCAAGCGACCGAGCGGCTGCTGACCTTCAATACCGACCCTTCTATGACGCTCTCGGTGTGACAACGAACCCGATCCCGATTAAGGCGGCCCTCGACATTGCTGGACTTCCAGGCGGCGAGCTCAGGCTTCCGCTGGTCAAGGCCACAGAGGCAGAGCGCGGGACAATCGAGGCTGCAATGCGGGAAGTCGGCCTCCTCACTTGAGCCATCGCAATGGGTCACTCCGAGTCTTGCCTCTTGGCGGAGTTGGGGAGATCGGCAAAAACATGTCTGTTGTGGAGTGGGAGGGGCGCCTAGTCATCATCGATGTGGGCCTTCGCTTCCCTGGCGGTGACCTTCCAGGAATTGATCTGATCCTTCCGGACTTTGAATACGTGGCCCAGCGCGCCGACTCAATTGACGCGATCGTCCTAACTCACGGGCACGAGGATCACATTGGCGCCTTGCCCTGGCTTCTTCGGGAAATCGGTGCGACAACGGTTCCCACCATCATCGGGGGGCCGCTCACGATCGAGATGTCGCGCTCTAAGCTGAAAGAGCACCATCTGGCTGACGACTCGTTGGTCACGGTGGGCGCTGGCGAGATTGTCAAAGCCGGTCCGTTCGACATTGAGACAGTTCACCTGACCCACTCGATTCCAGACGCTCGCGCAGCTGTGATTGGAACACCAGCGGGCAAGGTTCTATTCACTGGTGATTACAGGTTTGACCAAACCCCAGTGGATGGGGAGCCTGCCGATTTGGCACGCCTAGCTGAGCTGGGATCGGAGGGGGTCCTGCTGCTCTGCGGTGATTCAACGAACGCAGACCGCGCGGGGTACTCAATCTCCGAAAGTACAGTTGGACCAGCTCTGTTGAAGGTCTTTGAGAGATGCCACGGCCGGATCATCGTCACGAGCTTCGCTTCCAACGTTCACCGAGTTCAACAAGTGGTGGACGCAGCGGTCCTCACCGGTCGAAAGGTGGCACTCGTGGGCCGATCGATGAAGAAGAACTCCAAGATCGCACGAGCACTCGGCCACATCGACATCCCCTCCGACATTCTCATCCAGCCAAGGCAGATCAACGATTTCCCGGATGAACAGGTTGTCATCGTCTCGACTGGTTCGCAGGGTGAACCGCTCTCAGCTCTCCGCCGCATGGCCCACAAAGACCACGCCCAAATAGAGCTTCACTCTGGCGACACCATTGTGTTCTCGGCCACGCCGGTTCCAGGTAACGAACGGGCAGTCAACGAGACAATCGACAAGCTATTCCAAATTGGCTGCACGGTTGTGACTGCTGCTGATGCACCGATTCACGCCTCTGGCCATGGCTACGCAGAAGAGATCAAGTTGATGCTCAATCTGGTCCGGCCTGAGTATCTGATGCCGGTTCACGGCGATTCGAAGCGGCTCAAGATTCACCGTGAGCTTGCGGAGTCAGTAGGCATTCCTCCAGAGAATATTTTCGAATCAGCTAATGGGCTTCCGCTTGAGATTGATGAGGCCGGTGCTCGCTTTGGCCGCGAGGAACACGCTGGTGTGCTTCTAGTCGATGGAATGGAACTAGGCGAGCCTTCCGAGGCAGCAGTTCATGACCGTCGCACAATCGCTGATGACGGCGTGATCGTTGTGGTGGCCGCCTTGAGCGCCCAAACGGGTGAGCAGGTGGCCGATCCAGAGGTGGTGCTTAGAGGCATCCCAGCTGGTGAGGCAAGTGAGAAGGTCTTGGACGCTATCGCCGACTCGGTTGCAGAGGCATGTGTTGTCGCTGCTGACCATGGCGAGCGGGAGCGTGAGGACATAGAGCGGCGCATTCATGACGCCGTCGTTAAGACAGTGGGAACCTCGCTCCGGCGCAGGCCACTGGTCCTTCCGGTTGTAATTGAGGCCTAACTAGGCAATAGCGGCGGCCGGAAACTCAATCCGGAAGCTCGCTCCACCCAGATCCGAATCGCCGACGCTTGCCTTGCCTTGGTGGGCCTCGGCTACCGCTTGGACAATCGCAAGCCCCAAGCCGGTGCTACCGGCTGAGTCTCCGCCTGACCGAGCGAAACGCTCGAACACGGCCTGACGGCGGTTCTCAGGAATGCCAGCGCCCTCGTCATCAACCGTGAGAGTCCACGCTGAATCGCTTCTCGCTGCCTGGATCCGAATCCGACCTGCCTCAGGTCCGTAACGGTCTGCGTTCTCTAGGAGGTTTCGAATGGCCCTAGATACCGCTGATGCCTCACATTCGAGAACTGTGTCGTCGCACTCGACGAGCAACTCATGACCTTCGAGAGCGGAGCTCGCGTCTGCAATCGCAGCATCAATAACTGCCCGAGCAGTTACCTGTTCCGGGTTGCCTGCCGACGAGTCGGACCTCGCGATCATCAGGAGGTCTGAAACGAGGGCAGCCATTCGCCGAGCGCTGCGGAGCGAGGCTTCCGCATCCTCATGTGATTCTCCAGTTGTATCGGCCTCCAACATCTCAAGTCGGGAAATGAGCGAGGTCAGTGGGGTCCGCAGCTCATGGGAGGCATCGGCGACAAAGGTCCGCTGCCGATCGAGAGCCAGCTGGGTGGCCGCCCGTGCCTCGTTCAGGGAATCAAACGCGTCCGAGAGCGTCACCGCAAGGTCATGTATCTCGTCGTGGCTTTCAGGCACAGGTATCTCGCCACGGATCGCACCTTCGGAAGCGATCCGCTGTGCTGCAGAGGTGAGAGCTGAAACTGGACTCATCGCCTGTCTTGCGACAGCCAACCCCGCAAGGAGCGCCAGTGCGGCACCAGCGAGTACTCCAAACGCGATGAATAGCCAGAGTGTTAGGACGGTCGACCGAAGTGCCTGAATGGGGCGGGTGTATTGCAAGAGTGCGTACCCACTTGGAACTACTCGGATCACTCGGGTGACAGTTCGCTGCCCCTCTACCGTCTGCTCGCCAGGCTGGGTCACGCCTAGGTCTGGAGCACCGGTCGTATCGTCGATTCGGTCGCCCGACCAGGAGAGAAGTCGAGCGTGTGCATGCTGAGACGCTGCGAAGTCGTCGAGGCGCGTTCCTCGCACGACCCAGCCGGAGCTCGTTGCGTATACCTGCACTCCCGAGGCAAGGGTGGCGGCTGCGTCCGAGGTTTCCTTATTGAAATCAACGCTCACACGGTCGGTGAGTGTTTTACCGATCGCAGCGCCAAACGCAAGAAGAATCACGAAGGTGAGAAGCGCAGAACCGACGCTGAGGCGCCAGCGAATTGGGAGCCGGGAGAGAATGACCTAACCCCTTATGACGTAGCCGGTTCCGCGAACTGTTTCCAGAACCCGAGGCTCTCCGTGCTCTTCGAGCTTCCGTCTCAGGTTTGACACAAACACTTCGATCGTGTTCGTTTCGGCAAATGGCGAGTAATCCCAGACATCCTCGAGCAGCCGCTGCCGTGAGATGACGATTCCGCGATTCCTAATCATGTAGGCCAGGAGCTCGAACTCTTTCTTCGTGAGCGCCAGCTCACGGCCTGAGATCGTTCCGATCTGCGAGTCGGGATCGAGTACAAGTGGACCGGCGACTAGAGCAGCAGCTCCAGAAGGTGGCCTTCTGCGTAGTACCGAGCGTATGCGCGCAAGGAGCTCGCTTCTGTCGAACGGCTTAACGACATAGTCGTCAAGACCAGCATCCAGCGCCTCGACAGTGCTCTCCTTCGCGTCTCTCGCAGTAACCGCAATGATGCCTCCCTCATAGCCACCGTCGCGCAGGAGGCGGGCTACATCCACTCCGTCTATGCCGGGGAGGCCTAGATCCAAAAGCGTGATGTCTGGCTTGAAGATGGGGGTTTCGTCGATCGCTGATTGGCCGTTGCGAGAGGTTCTCGTTTCGAGGCCTTCCGATCGGAGAAGTCGAGTAACTGCGGCTGCTATGTCTTCGTCATCCTCGACAACGAGAACTCTGATTGCGCGTCCAGCGTCAGGCCATTTATCCATAAGGGGATCTTAGGGCGGGCAGGACAGAGGGCCCGTATGTCGAAGGGGCACTGCATGGCCGCCAATAAGAAAACACCTGCCCGTAAGAAGACGACGAAGCCGAGTGCTGCAAAGAAGAAGCCTGCGACACGCACCAGAAGCAGCGCTGCCAAGCCAAAGCCGCGGCGCTCGACAGCTAAAAAGCCGGCTCGGTCAGGATCAGCAAGTGGAGCCCTGACGCCCGTACAGATTGATCTCGCAGGCCTTGGGCTAATTGTTCTCGGCACCTTCATGGCCGCTGTCCTATGGGGAGGATGGTCCGGTGGGCCAGTTGGGCGCGGCTTGGAGTCGGGCTTCAGGATCCTTATGGGTCAGCTTGCCGTATTGGCACCTGTTGCTCTGATTAGCGGCGGCTTCCTCCTGATTGCGCGCGAAACACTCCCGCTTCCGCCCAAGGCGCGTATTGGAGTCGGACTGATTCTTGCCTCAGCGCTCCTCGCCCTCACGGCCGGGACATTCGGCCTAGGCTCCTCAACAGAGCCTAGTTGGGCCACTGCCTCTCTCAAGGTTCACGGCGGAGCTGTAGGACAGGGCCTGTACTCCGCTCTGACTGCGTCCGTCGGCCTGATCGGAACGCACCTGGTTGCTGTTTTCATGCTCTTGGCCGGACTCCTCTTGGTCAGCGGTGTGAGTCTTTCTTGGCTGTTTGACAGGACGGTCAGTTCGGTTTCCGATGCCACCAAGGCTCTTTCAGACGCTGCTTCGGATCGGACAGCGGATCGCGCTCGTCGAGCCCGCGTGAAAGTCAAGACTGAGCCAGTGGTTGCGGTCGAACCCGAGCGACTTCTTCCTCCCGAGCCGGAGCCTGAGGATCTAATCGTTAAGGCGACCCATGTAGAGGCTGGGGCGCCCCCAGCAGCAGAACATCTCGATGACGACTCCAGCTGGGCAGTTGAGGAGTCGGGCTCATCTATCGGGATTGACGAGGCAATGGATGAGCTTGACGACGTTGTGGCAGTGAGCGGTCCTGCCGATGAGGGTGAGTCGGCAGAGCCGGATTCCGACGCTGAGCTGACGCCAATGGGCCGTTACAGGTCGGCCACTACCGACGATCCGAACTTCAAGTGGAAGCAGCCGCCAAAGAGCCTTCTGGTTCGGTCGCCAAAGGCCAAGAAGAGCAACACGGCTGACCAGACTGCAATAGCTAACCGTCTTGTGGAGTCCTTGGGGCATCACGGCGTTGTGGCTGAGATTGTTGGCACGGTCTCCGGTCCGCACATCACCCGCTTCGAGCTTAAGTTGGCTCCTGGCACGAAGGTGAGCAAGGTTGCGCAGCTTCGAGACGACTTGGCCTACGCCCTCGCATCAACCGACATTCGTATTCTCGCTCCAATTCCGGGCAAGCAGGCAGTCGGTGTGGAGGTGCCCAATGAGGAACGTCAAATGGTGACACTCGGTGATGTGTGGCAAGCGCCGCCGGAGGGATGGTCGCCACTGACCGTCTGGCTGGGTAAGGACGTGGCAGGCCGATCAATCGGGGCTGACCTCGCAAAAATGCCTCACCTACTTGTGGCAGGCACGACTGGCGCTGGTAAATCTGGATGTGTGAACGCGATGCTTAGCTCGGTCCTCCTACGCGCGACACCGCGGGATGTGAAGCTCGTTCTGGTTGACCCGAAACAGGTCGAGCTGAACCACTACGAGAGCGTCCCGCACCTGATGACCCCGGTCATTACTAACCCCCGTCAAGCCGCCAATGCCCTGGCAAACCTTGTGCGGGAGATGGAACAGCGCTACGCGTTGATGGCGATTTCAAGAACAAGAGGTCTAGTCGAGCTGAATGAGTCTCGCGAGAGGCGGGGCGAGCCCAAGCTTCCCTACATCCTCTGCGTGATTGACGAGCTCGCCGACCTGATGATGGTCGCTCCTACCGAGGTTGAGGACGCGATTATTCGCCTCGCTCAGAAGGCTCGTGCAGTGGGCATCCACCTCGTCTTGGCAACTCAGTCTCCCCGGGTTGACGTGATCACCGGAATGATCAAAGCGAACGTCCCGTCACGGATCGCTTTCGCAGTTTCGTCACAGACGGACTCGCGGGTGATCCTCGATCAAAATGGGGCAGAGACACTCCTTGGTCAGGGCGACATGCTCTTCGCGCCTGTTGGCTCATCGAAGCTCCAGCGCATTCAAGGCGCATACATTGATGAGGCTCAGATTGCCGAGCTCTGCGAGTACTGGCGAGCGCAAGGCGAGCCAACCTTCAACGCGGAACTGCTGGAAGAGGTTGTAGACGAATCAGGCTCCGGCTCGGATAACGACGAGTTCGATCCAGATGAGGATGCACTTCTTGAGGAGGCAATCACTCTTGTTGCCCAGATGCAGACGGCATCGACAAGCATGATGCAGCGTCGACTGCGGGTGGGGTATACGAGAGCCGGGCGCCTCATTGACATGCTCGAGCGCCGAGGAGTGATCTCGGGATATGAGGGCTCGAAGCCTCGGCAGGTTCTGATTACTGAGGCAGATTTGCCCCGGGTTCTCGCTCAACTCTCCAGCACCGAGCCTGCACAGGCCGCGCTGGATGTGGGCGACGACATTTAATGGAGATTGGTCGCACACTCCGTGAGGCGCGGATGCGTCAAGAGATCGACATCTCTGATGTTGAGGAGGAGACGAAGATCCGTGCCAAGTTCCTTCGCGCTCTAGAGAACGAAGAGTGGCAGGTCATTCCTGAGGAAATCTACGTTCGTAAGTTCCTTGAAACCTATGCCGTTGCCTTGGGCCTCGATCCCAGGCCACTTTTGGAGCTGTATGTGATTCGTAGTGGTTCCCCAGACCCTGCAATGACCTTTAGAAGCCTCAACGACAGGGAGAAGGATTCGCATCGGTTCCCCCGTTGGGCCGTAGGGGCGTCCATCTTCGTAGTGCTAGTAGTGGTCGCTCTAATTGCAACAGGGACGCTTTGATCCGCGGGGGAATCCTCATCACTGGGACTGAGGTCCTCACGGGCATCATTGTGGACAAGAACGGTCCGTGGCTTTCCGAGCAGATGCGTGAGGTTGGTATTCAGCCGGCTCAGATCACCATTGTTGGTGACCGGCCAGAGGACCTCGTTGCCGCGCTTGAGTCGATGCGGGCAGCAGAGCTTGACTTGGTGGTTACAAGCGGCGGACTTGGTCCCACGGCGGACGATCTGACAGCTGAGGTGGTTGGCGGCTTCCAAGGGCGCGAAATGGTGCTCGACGGGCCGCTAGAGGAGCGCATCGGTGAAATCCTCGCCGGCCTCAGCTCCCGTTGGCCAAACTTGGACATGGACGCCGTTCGCGCGGCCAATCGGAAGCAGGCTGTCGTACCCGCAGGCTCCGAGATTCTCGACCCGGTTGGGACGGCGCCTGGTCTGATCGTTCCTCCTTCGACTGAAGCCGGGCCTGTGATTCTCGTCCTCCCGGGACCTCCGCGGGAACTCAAGCCCATGTGGCACACAGCGCTGGAGAGCGACGCCTTGAAGCCGATCCTCGCGGCAGCTCCTGATTACGAGCGGCGGATCGTGCGGATGTTCGGGATTCCGGAGTCTGAACTCGCTTCGGCTCTGCGTGAGATGGAGGAGAAGGGTGTCGACTTCACAGGCCTTGAAGTTACGACTTGCCTTCGCCGAGGAGAGATCGAAGTAGCCACCACTTTTGAGGACGAATACTCCGAGGCCTATTCCACCTTCGAGGACGCCCTAGTCGAGCGGTTTGGGGAATTGATCCACGCCTTCGACGGGGCCACGATTGACCAGACTGTCGCCAAGCTCCTTGAGGGCTCCTCGTTGGCTGTCGGCGAATCCTGCACAGGCGGGCTTTTCGCAGGTCGGTTGACCGACCTCCCTGGTGCCTCAGCATGGTTTAGAGGCGGCGTAGTCGCCTACTCGAACAAGGCTAAATCGTCACTCTTGGGAGTCGACCCAGCCCTTATTGAAGCTGAAGGTGCGGTCTCGGAGTCTGTAGCTACGGCCCTCGCTGAGGGTGCCCGTTCACGGTTTGACGCTGAGTTTGGTGTTGGAATCACCGGAATTGCAGGTCCCGATGGCGGGACTGAGGAGAAACCGGTCGGATTGGTCTGGTTTTCTGTGGTTGGTCCTCAGGGAACGATCACGCGGAGCGTCGTGGTTCCGGGTGGTCGAGCCGACATCCGTGATCGCGCTACAACCATTGGACTCCACCTCGTGCGGCGTCTGGCACTCGACTCCGCAGCTTCGTAGCTCGTTCGCGCCCGAACTTCCACAAAGTTCAACAGTCTTGGGCCAGTTGCCCGGTCACACTGGTCCTGTTCCGTCCGTGGGCGACCGTAGATTGGTTCTTCCCTCAGCAGACGGGTGATCAATGGCGCCTTGCGCCGAAGGGAGCTTCAAAAATGGCAGCTACACAGGAAGAGAAGGCCGCGAAGGCCAAGGACGCAGCACTTCAGGACGCGCTTGCACAGATCGAGCGGCAGTTCGGCAAGGGCTCAGTTATGCGTATGGGTGATGAAGGTGCCCAGGTTCGCGTTGACGCAATTCCGACAGGCGCGCTTTCGCTTGACGTAGCTCTCGGTATTGGAGGTCTTCCTCGAGGCCGCGTCGTAGAGATCTTCGGGCCTGAATCAGCTGGTAAGACGACTCTCGTCTACCACATCATCGCTGAGGCCCAGAAGCTCGGCGGAATCTGCGCCTTCATCGACGCTGAGCACGCCATGGACCCTCTGTACGCCAAGGAAATTGGTGTCGACATCGACGAACTGCTGGTTTCGCAGCCAGATTACGGCGAGCAGGCACTTGAGATTGCCGACATGCTCGTACGCTCGGGCGCAGTTGACCTCGTGGCTGTTGACTCGGTCGCCGCACTCACTCCACGTTCGGAGCTTGAGGGGCAGATGGGCGACCAGACTGTAGGCCTCCAAGCCCGAATGATGTCTCAGGCGATGCGGAAGCTGACAGCGAACCTGAACCGCACGCAGACACTCTGCCTCTTCACAAACCAGATCCGTGAGAAGGTCGGCGTGATGTTCGGTAGCCCTGAAACTCAGCCTGGCGGTCGTGCACTTAAGTTCTACTCATCGGCACGCCTCGACATCCGTCGCATTGAGACTCTCAAGGATGGCACTGAGGCTGTCGGCAACCGTGTTCGTGTCAAGGTCGTCAAGAACAAGGTTGCTGCCCCGTTCCGCGTCGCAGAGTTCGACATCGACTTCGGTAAGGGAATCAGCTCCTCAGGTTGCCTGATTGACCTTGGAGTGGAGCACGAGGTTGTCCAGAAGAGCGGTGCATTCTTCTCCTACGGAGAAACCCGCCTTGGACAGGGCCGAGCTAATTCGAAAAACTTCCTCGACGACAATCCCAAGATCGCCAAGAAGATCCAAGAGGATGTGTTCAAGGCCGCTGGGATTGATCGGGATCTCGTCAAGGAGATCGATCGCGACGCCAAGCCAGCTGAGGCAGCTGAAGACCCAGCTCTCGAAGAGAAGGCTGCTTGACCCCAGAGCACTCGTTTGACCACCGCGTAGAACTTGCGGTGGGGAGGGGCCTTGCATTTCTAGGGCATCGTGGCCGTACCGTCTCAGAGACTCGGAATCGATTGATCCAACGTGGATTTGACGCTGATGTCTCAGAGGCGGCCGTTTCGCGGCTGCTCGAAATGGGATACCTCAACGACGAAACCTTCTGTCTCGAATTCGTAGAGGGTAAACGTCGTTTGGATCAATGGGGTGACGACCGGATTCGCAACCGTCTTCGAGAGCTTGGCGCTCCAAGGGAGCTCGTGGAAGAGGCTCTTGCAACTGACGACGAGGGAGAACTGCAGCGGGCGATAACACTCTTGGAGCGTCGCTTGGATGCGCCTGCTGAGGATCCAACATCCCATCGCAAGGCGATGGGAATCCTGATCCGGCGAGGCTTCGCTCCCGGCACTGCAGCTGATGCAATTAGGGCTCACGCCCGCGTTGATCGTTAGCTCCCCGTTTAGACTCGCTCTGTGAGTAACGGGCAGAGCTATCACGTGACGACCTTTGGTTGTCAGATGAACGAGCACGACACGGAGCGGATGGAGGGCATGCTTGACGCGCTCGGCTGGAGCCCCGTCGCTGATAGGGAGGAGGCCGACCTCATCCTCTTCAACACCTGCTCAATTCGCGAAAAGGCTGATGTCAAGTTCATCTCTCACCTTCATGAAGCGAAGTGGGTGAAGGCACGAAAGCCAGGGACGATTATTGGAGTTGGAGGCTGTTGGGCACAGTCGGTTAAGGAGGATGTTTTCCGCCAGTTCCCCTTTGTTGATGTCGCGTTTGGCCCAGGACAGGTAGACAAACTCGCTGAGTTCCTAACAAGCGATTCGATAACTGCACAAGGCTTCTTCGAATTTGAGGGCTTCACCGGCCGGCTCCCGGCACGGAGAGCGCGCCAGTTCAGCGGCTGGCTGCAGATCTCAGTGGGTTGTAACTGCCGCTGCTCCTACTGCATCGTGCCTTCGACGCGTGGGCTGGAGGTGAGTCGACCTCAGGAAGAGCTGGTGGCAGAAGCCGTGAGACTTGTAGCCGATGGCGCGAAGGAGATCACGCTTCTCGGCCAGAATGTAAATTCGTACG
>CALJKH010000170.1 GCA_937973575.1 uncultured Solirubrobacterales bacterium
GCCTCTGAGCCTCTTGGGCGGAACTCTCTTTGTGGATGCAGGAACATCGATACAACTCTCTAACGACATCTATTTGTTCAAGGATGCTGACACCGGTGGGACCCTCAATCGAACCATTCGCTTTGCGGGAACTTCAGGAAGCCAGCTAGTTTTGGGAACTTCGGCCACCGCCTCTTCGGGATTTTCTGTCAGTACGAATTCCCTCATCCAGTTGATTTCATCCTATGCGAATGCGCAATCGGGCTCATTTTCTTCTACAGTCAACTTAGATGTCACTATTCCAGTGGAACTCCAGGGGAGTTTGGAACAGCAAACCGCTTCAATTTATGACGCCGCTCAGTGGGTTTCGGTTTCACTCGTCAAAAAAGGACTGTCCACATTGACTCTCAGTGGAGCTACCCCAACTAACCCGTTTAGTGGAGACTTTTTCGTGGATCAAGGCACACTTGCTCTCGGCTCACCGACTGCCTTGCCGGGCGAAATGCGTCTCACTGTTCGAACTGGGGCAGTCTTGGATCTCGGAGGGCAGAATTCTAACAGTTTATCGAGCGGTGATTATTTAAAGTCGGATTTGATTCTGAGCGGTTCGGGGTCCGGTTCAGGTGCTCTTGTGAATACTGGCGGAGTAAGCCAGACTGGGTCTTACTACAATGGAGCTATCATCTTGTTAGCAGACAGCACCATTGGAGCAGATTATCCAATCATTCTTGCTGGGTCGCTTTCGTCTGCGAATAAAAAGCTAACGAAACTCGGGTCAGAAAAACTCATCCTATCAGGTGACTCGCCTTTTTTCTCCGGGGCTATCGATGTCTCTCAGGGCATCCTGCAAATTGGGCCGGGATCCGATGCGTTTAACCTTTCCTCTGGTTATATCGGAGGTGGCACGATCACTTTGGGCACTTCTGCGACCTTGAAGCTGGCGCTCTTGGTGGGTGCCCTAAGCTCTGGTTACGGGGCGGATGGAACGGGCGTTTTCTCAAATATCATTCAGGGACAAGGTAATACCGGCACCTTGGGAGATGATGGCGGGGTTTACATCGAGTCTGGAAGTTTTACTTTGACGGGCGCGAACACTTACACAGGATCCACGATCATTGGTAGCCTAGGAACCCTCACTTTAGGGAGTGATAAAGCATTAGGCAACACGGCGTCCCTTACGCTGAACGCGGGAGCGGTTTTAGATTTGAACGGTAGAAATGTAAATGCAGGGTCAATTAACATTAAGGCCGCAGATGATCTGACAGTAACGACCCAGCTCCTCAACAACTCGAGTACAGGTCAGAGTAGTACGGTGGCGAGTGAAACTATTCTGCTGTCTGGTTCTCTTTATTTGGGCGGGACGGCTCCTCTCAATATATCTGGCAATTTACTTGCTGGAGAGAATGTCGGT
>CALJKH010000171.1 GCA_937973575.1 uncultured Solirubrobacterales bacterium
CCTCAATGTTCCAGCTGGAATTTCCTTGCGTCCAGCCGGGACCGTGACCGTCAGGGTTGGGGTTCCCACCCGCCGAAACTTCTGGTGGCTTCCGCGCTGAGTGACAAACACGAACCCGTGCTTCTCAAGTGCTTTGCGTATGTCTTTGGAGGAGTACTGCCTAGGCACGGTCCACTTGGACCGTGTGGTGACTGACAGTTCGCGCGGCGGCTACTTCAGCTTCAGTCATGCCCTCAAGGTGAAGTTCAACAGCCTCTTTGACCATCGCTATCGCCTCATCTGGCGTCGATCCGCAGCTGGCAACATCGAAGTTCACGCACTGGGCTGTGAACTGGTCTCCGTCACGCAATACGACGACTTCTACATCGATGGCTTGTCTAGCTGAAATGCTCACTCCTTCAGGGTAGACAGCGGCGGGCCGTATGCCAAGTCCCTGCGCAAAATTGTTGCGAAGTGACTAGTTGCTGCTGGCTACGGCCGCGAGCATCGCGGCGTCCAGGCCCATTGGCGAGTCGTTGATGCCCGCCGGTGGTGGGGTGGTGACGATCGTCTCGGCCTTGAGGCCATCGATTAGTGGCTTCGCGACACCGCTGTCGATTGCCGTCACAAAGCCAACCCAGTGGGATGAAAGCTTCGGGGTGAGGACTGGCACGCGGATCACGATGGGCTTACGGCGGCCAAGGGCCTTGGCTAGCGACAGCATCATCTGGCGGTAGGTCACGACATCTGCACCACCGAGCTGTACTTCGCCGCTCAACTCTGGGAGCTCGGCGCAGTGGACCAGCGCCGCGACCAAGTCCGTAACTGCGATTGGCTGGGTGTTTACATCAATCCAGCGGGGGCAGATCATCGCCGGCAGCCGCTCAACGAGGTGGCGAAGCATGATCAGCGAAAGCGACCCATCGCCAATGACTACTGCAGCCCGGGCATAGACGAACTCAGGTGCTGAGTCCTTGAGGATCTCGGCCGTCTCGTGGCGACTTGTTAGGTGGCCTGAGCCTTCGCCGTCGTCAGGGCCAAGGCCACCGAGGTAGATCACTCGCCTGACTCCAGCTGCTCTGGCTGCCTTTGCGAAGTTGGTTGCTGCTCGGCGGTCGCGCTCAGCAAAGTCACCGCCACCTGCCATTGAGTGGATTAGGTAGTAGGCAACTTCGACTCCTTCCAGCGCAGCCTCAAGCCCTTCGCCAGTCAAGACGTCGCCCTGAGCGATATCTGTCGCTTGGCCTGCGAGCGCCTCTGGCTTGCGCGCCAAGCAGCGGACTTCATGGCCACTCTCCACGAGGACTGGCAGTAGTTGCTGGCCAACGTAGCCAGTCGCGCCTGTGAGCAGGATTCGCATCGGGTTCAGCTTAGGGGCGCAAGCAGCTTGCGGCTACTGCTGTGGCGGGACTCCGCCGCCACCTTGACGGTCGTTGTCCATGACCATCTTGATTATTGAAAGCAGAAGGCCGGCGATTCCACAGACCATCAGGATCGTGCCAAGGGTCTCTAGGTCGAGCCCGTTTACCTCGTCGGTAATAGCGAACCGAGCGATCGCTCCGAGGGCGATTACGAAGAGTGAGAATGCTGCGGCCATGGGCAGAGATTAGAGCCTGTTCCGGCAGGTATTCAACACAGCCATAGCGCGGTGTCAGGGAACGGGGGCGAGGTTCGCCGGGCGCCCGCCACCTGCCCGGAGTCTCACCAGAGTCCTCAAAACGCGGAAGCCGTCCACGGAGGTGAGCTTCTTGCCCTCGCTAGTCGGGCGGGCTACATAGCTGCAAGGCATCTCGTAGATACGTTCCCCACGCTGAAGCAGGCGCGCGGTGATCTCCGGCTCAATCGCAAAGCCTGATTCGCGAAGTTCGAGGCCTTGGAAGACGGTCGTCCGGATCACCTTGTGGCAGGTCATGATGTCCTTCAGATACGAGTTGAAGAGGACGTTGCAGGCGAACGTCACGCCTCGGTTCCCGAGGACGTAGAGGTAGGAGTGGCTCGCCTCACCGCCGAACGCACGCACCCCGAAACAGGCGTTTGTCTTGCTCTCCAGGAGAGGAAGAACGAGGTGCCCAAGGTCTGCCGGGTCGTATTCCAGGTCAGCGTCAAAGATTGCGGAGAACTCACCGGTGGCAGCTGCGACGGCCGTCCGAACGGCAGATCCCTTGCCTTGGTTCTTCTCGTGAAGCAGGATTCGCACCGATTCCGGCCACTCGCGGCTGGTCAGGAGTTCACGGGTGCCGTCTGTTGAGCCATCGTCAACGATTACCAGCTCGCGCTCCACCGGCAATGGCGCCTCTAGCACGGCCGAGATCGCGCGCTCAACAGTGTTGATCTCGTTATAGACGGGAATCAGAATTGAAAGAGTCGAGATCGGAAGAGCACACGTCTGAACTCCAGTCACCGATGT
>CALJKH010000172.1 GCA_937973575.1 uncultured Solirubrobacterales bacterium
CGCTGATCAAGCCGCAGATTGCTGCACGGCCACCGATGTTCATGCGGCCAAAGACTGCCTCCATGATTTCGCCGCCAACGTTCTCGAAGTTGCAGTCGACTCTGTCTGGGGTTGCAGCCTTCAGCTGCTCATGGAAGTCAGCTGCCTTGTAGTCGACAGCTGCGTCGAAGCCGAGCTCGTCAACAAGCCATGCGCACTTCTCAGGCCCGCCAGCGATACCAACGACGCGAGCACCGAGGATCTTGCAGATCTGGCCTGCGACGCTTCCGACAGCACCAGCGGCGGCTGAGATAACAACTGTCTCCCCTGCCTGGACATTGAGGACATCGGTTACACCAAAGTAGGCCGTAAGTCCTGTCATCCCGAGTGCACCAAGGAAGGCGCTGTCAGGCACGCCAAGGTCAGCTGGAAGTGGAGTCAGTGGCATTGAGTCAGAGGCGACGATGTAGTCCTGCCAGCCGGTAAATCCGTTGACGAGCTGACCTACTTCGTAGTTAGGGCTCTTGGACTCAACAACTCGGCCGACTCCACCAGCGCGCATTACCTCACCAATCTGGACTGGCGGCAGGTAGCCCGGCTGGTCAGTCATCCAAACGCGGTTGGTTGGATCGAGCGAAATGTAGGTCGTGCGGATCAGAGCCTCGCCATCTGAAATCTCTGGAACGGCTTCCTCAACAAGGTCAAAGTCGGAGTTCTTGACAAGGCCCTCTGGACGGGTCTTGAGCAGCAGGCGGCGGTTTACTTCTGACATATCTCTCTCCTGATTGTTGAGGCTGGTTTGAGGGAGCCTACCTAGGCGGCGTCAATGGCAGCCAGCAGCGCTTCAAGCTCATCGACTACATCACCGTCAAAGCGGAAGTCAGCCATTGAGTCGACTGGAGTTGGCCCTTGGGTGAAAATCGCAATGGTCCCCCCAGCCTGCTTGGTCATCACCGGCAGCCCAGCAGCCGGTTGCACTTCAAGAGAGGAACCAATGCAGAGGATCACGTCAGCCATGGTCGCAAGCTCAACTGCTCTGCGCAGCGGCTTCTCAGGCAGCATTTCGCCGAACAGAACAACCCCTGGTCGGATCATGTCCCCACAGAGGCAGCGGGGAATTCCATCGGCTGAGGTTGCAGCTAGCTCACGAACTTCGTCAAGCCCAACCGGCGCCGAGCAGCTGACACAGTAGGAAGTCTGGATCGACCCGTGGAGCTCGACAAGCTCCTGCGTACCAGCAGCAAAGTGGAGTCTGTCCACGTTCTGGGTGATCACGCCACTGATGGTGCCGCTGCGCTCAAGCTCAACGAGGACCTCATGGGCGCGGTTCGGCTTGATCCCGCCGAGGCTTGCGAATCGCTCCGCGTAGAAAGCCCAGAACGTCTCTGGCTCGTCACGCAATACATCAATGTGCGCGACTGCCATTGGATTGACGTTGGCCCACATTCCAGTACCGGGGCTACGAAAATCTGGGATGCCCGACGGGGTCGAAATTCCAGCCCCCGTCAACACGGCTACTGAATCGGCCGCCTTGATCTTTCCTGCCAGCTCTTCGAGCGTGCCGCTCATGCGCCCAAGACCTCTGCCCTGATCCGTTCAATCGCTAAAGCAAGGGAGTCCAATCGCGGCCCAAGCTCATCAGCAAGGCGCTCGCGCTCAGTCTGACCCGCTGGCGTGATTGCGTAGAACCGGCGTGACCTGCGCTCAGGGTGCTCCCATGAGCCCTCCAGGAGCCCGTCGGCCTCAAGTGTGCGAAGCAGCGGGTACATCGTGTTTGGGTTGGCAGCGACGACGCCACCGGTCAACTCGGAGACTCTGTCGATCAGCTGGTTGCCATAGGAAGGCCCAGCAGCCACCTCGTGCAGTACTAGAAGGGAAAGAAGCCCGGCCTTTCGCAGTTCCCCAACCAGCGGGTCAGTCCCGCCAGGAGCGGCCTTACGACCTTTGCCACCCGTCGGGGCATCGACTGCTTCAGCAGCGGATTGGTCTGCGGCGACAGCTGCCGCCGCGGCCTTTCTTGCGTTTGCCGATCGCTCAGCCATGAACTGGATCCTACGCGGCCCAAGACGCACTGCGGCCCCGGGCTCATCACCCGGGGCCGCAGGCCCATCTCAGTTCTTCCGCTAGACCGTCTTAGACGGCTGCTGGCTCCTCTACGCGACGCGGAAGGAGAGTCTCCTTGGCGATCACGAGGCGCTGGATCTGGGAGGTGCCTTCGTAGAGCTGCATGATCTTCGCGTCACGCATGATCTTCTCTACTGGGTACTCCTTGATGAAGCCGTAGCCACCGTAGACCTGTACTGCGTCTGTGGCGCACTCCATTGCGCTGTCAGCTGCGAAGCGCTTGGCGTGTGAGCTCTCAATCGTGTTGCGACGACCCTGGTCAAGCAGCACTGCCGAGTTCCAAGCACCGAGGCGAGCAAGGTGAACCTTGGTTGCCATGTCGGCGATCATGAACTGGATTGCCTGGTGCATTGCGATCGGCACACCGAACTGCTGACGCTCTAGTGAGTAAGCGACTGCGTGGTCCAGAGCTGAGCGGGCAATACCTACTGCCATTGCTGCAACACCTGGACGGGTGCGGTCGAGAGTCATCATCGCGAGCTTGAATCCGCCGTTCTCCTCACCGAGGAGGTGGTCGGCTGGAATCTCAACGTCGTTGAAGGAGATAGTCGCCGTGTTCGAGGCACGCTGACCCATCTTGTCTTCCTTCTTGTCAACGATTACGCCGGCATCACGAGGAACAACGAAGGCGGAGATGCCACGGTGACCCGCGTCCTTGTCCGTCTTGGCGTAGACCGTGTACCAGTCGGCGTATGAGCCGTTGGTGATGAAGCACTTCTGACCGTTGATGACGTACTTGTCGCCCTGCTTAACGGCAGTGGTGCGCATTGAAGCTACGTCTGAACCAGCGCCTGGTTCTGTGAGGCCGAAGGAGGCAAGCTTGCCACCCTCGCCGAGACGGGTCAGGTACTCCTTCTTGATTGCCTCAGTACCACCGAGGACAACTGGAGTCATTGCCAGTCCGTTGCAGGCGATCGAGGTACCGATGCCTGAGCAACCCCAGCCGAACTCCTCTTCGATGATTGCGCCTTCGAGGTAGGAAGCTCCTGGGCCGCCGTACTGCTCCTCAAGGTGGCTGTTCATCAGACCAAGCTCCCAAGCCTTCTTGAGTACTTCCTCAGGCCAAGCTCCGTCCTTGTCGTACTCATGCGCAACTGGACGCATTGTGTTTTCCGCGAAGTCATGAGCCATTTCGCGGAGCATTTGCTGCTCATCAGTGAGAGTGAAATCGACCATCTCTGGTGTTACCTCCGGTGTGGGGTTTAGGCCTCCAGCGGTTGCGTAGGCCAAAATATTGACTCGCGAGTCAACGAATCTTCCCGGAAGAGTACCGGGCCAAGGCGGATGGCTCAAATCTGAGGTGTGGTGGTTGCGCGCCGTGATTTAGGCGGCGAACCCGAAGAGAACTGCAAACACTGCGTAGAGAGCGATCAGCTGTAGCCCCTCAAACCATGTTGACTTGCCGCGACTCGTTGTTGCGGCCGCGACAATCGCCGCCAGCAGGAGCGCAGCAAGCTCATACCCGTTGAAGACGAGTGGCATGGGGTTTGGGCCGATGAACAGAGAGCACAGTGCAACTACAGGGGCTACGAAGAGAGCGATCTGCACTGCTGAGCCGACAGAAATGTTGATCGCGAGGCTCATCTGGTCCTTCCATGCGACGGCCACAGCAACCCAGTGCTCAGCTGCATTGCCGACGATCGCAACCACGATCGCGCCGATGAAGAACTCGGATGCCCCCAGCGATGAAGTCGCATCGTGAAGCGAGCCAACTAGCAGTTCGCTCATCCAGCCAACTAGGGCGCCAGCGACGGCCAGCAGGAGGATGGACTTAGAGGTGGCCCAAGACTTTTGCGAGTGACCCTGAGCCGGATTGAAAACATCCCGGTGGGTGAAGAGCGAGAAGATCATTCCGGCTACATAGGTGCTGATCAGAATCGCCGCGACGATCCAAGACAGAGTCAGAACATCACCCGAATAAACATGCACCTCGTCTGCGACCTTTGGCAGCCCCTGCCCCGTTGGCGAAGCTAGCTCCCATACGGCGGGCAGGACGAGAGTCGCGACAGCAACGAGAAGCATTCCCGACTGCGCGCCCGCGGCAGTCCTGTTGAACTCCTGCTCAGAGTTGCGCCGCTTCGCGTGGATCCCACCGGCAAACATTGAAGCTCCGAGGACGAGCAAGACATTGCCTAGAACTGAACCGACCAGCGAAGCCTTGACCAGCTCGGAGTAACCCTGTGACAGTGCGACGAGCGCGATGATCAGCTCTGGCGCATTACCGAAGGTGACGTTCAGCAGGCCGCCAATCCCTGGGCCGGACCGGGCAGCAAGGTGCTCTGTCGCCCTCCCCATGATTCCCGAGCATGGGATTAGGGCGAGTGCAGCGGCGATGAATACTCCAACCTGGGAGCCACCTGAGAGGTCAAGCACGGCAGCGACTGGGATCGCCAAAAGCAGCGGGATCGTCCACTTGGGAATGATCGCGCTGGGGAGTGCCTCCTCCGATTCGATTTGCTCTTCGCTCATCCGGTTAGTTCCTTGCTGCACTTCTTCGCCTCTTCAAGTGACTTCGCCTGCTGCGTGCACTTCTCAAATGCGTTAGCCCCGCCGGACTGGGAATTCGCCCCCGTCCCAAGCGAGCCGCTGACACTGGCGATCATGTTCGAAAGCTCAGTGAACGGGCGGGCCTTCTGCGGAATGCTAATCGCCTGCTGCTGATTCAAGTCTGAAATGGTGAATGAGAACTCCAGCTTGGTCTCGCGTTGCCCACCAGTTGGAGCTACATCTACTGTCACATCAAGCCTGCGTAGCGAACCGTCGGACTTGGCTGACCAGACATCGATCTGAGCTTTCTTTACGGACTTAGCTAGGTCAGCCTTCTGCTGCTTGCTGAGTGAGGGGACATTGAGCAGCCCACCACCAGCGCCGCCAGCAGTGCCAAGCAGAGTCCCAAACTGGTCAAGTAGCGCCGCGCCGTCAACATGCGAACGGACATGGATGGCGTCTACTCCCCCGACCTTTTCTTCGCCGACTGTCTCGGGGTTTGCCAGCCATTGACCTGGTTGGAAGCCGAGGCGGTCAAGGATCGAGCCTGACTTAGATGCACTGCCACCGAGCCAGCCCTTGCTGAAGGAGGCGAAGACCTGTGGCGGGAGTGTGTATTGGAGTCCGGCGAGCCCAAGCCACATCTGCTTGCCATCGCTTGTGAAGACAAGATCAACGTGACGGGTGCCGAGGGCCAGCCCGGTCTTCATTGAGAATGAGGGAACAGTGCCTTTGCCGTTGCTGCGGAAAGGGCCCTGAAGTGAGAGCTGAAGCTTCCCGTTGGAACCTGTCAGGCCTTGGCCGTCAATCAGCAGGTGGGCGTCAAGCTGGCCAGATGAGTAGGTGTGGGGCTCGCTGAATGTGCGATGCAGCACGTCCTTTGGGTTGGCGTCGGAGCCGCCACAACCGCTGATCAGGCCAACTACCGCAGCAAACACGGCCAAACACGCTGATCTCTTGGCTGCACGGCTTCTCTGAGTAGTCCCCTGCATCTGGCGCGAGGCTAGCAGCGACCTCGTAGGATTGGCCCATGTTCCGCAGTGCCCTTCGGGCCATTGCGGTCCTTTCGGCCCTCCTTCTGGCGGGCCCTGCCTCAGCGGCGGAGGGATCGCAAACGCCCCTCCTTCATGTCCATCGCGACGGCACAACAAGCGCCGTCAGCGACAGCCTGCCTAGGGACATCGTTAATGGCACCGGGGGTGACCTCCGACCGGCAAGCGCATTAACCCCGCGAGCCGCAGCCTCAGCTGCGGTTCCCTACACGATCCGGCGCATGCTCTCGGCAAAGCAGATCACCGCTGACCAGGGAACAGCTGCTCTAGACGCGTGGACTGCTGCAGTACGAACTGATCGCACTCTCTCCGGCCTGCCCCGCCAAGAGCTTGCCAATGTGATCGCGATCGTCACCGGCATCACCAACCGCAAGTCATTCACTCCGTCACGGATCAACTCGATCACTTTGATGCTGCAGCGCAACACTCAGTTCTTCGGTGCTGGCAAAGTGCCGACCTACCACCAGCGAGTTCAGTTCGACGGCAGCGACATTGTCTGGCAGTACTACCCCGGCCAAGGGATGCAAATGCAGGTGTTGGCGACATTCGGAGTTGCCAATGGCCTTTGGAAGGTTCACCTCAACGGGCACTTCCGAGCACTGCTGGACGAGATGAACTCGCTCGCGTCAAACCGATCCGGCGGCAAGGCGTGGGAGTACATGCTCAATTTCGACGGCGGCAGCCCACCTTGGACAAGCGCAATGTCCCAAGCGACTGGCATCCAAGCCATGGCCCGAGGCGCACAACGCCTTCAGGAGCCGAAGTACCTCAAGGCGGCCCGTGACTCGCTGACGATCTTCTCCCACTCAACTCCGAGTGGCGTTCTCTCCCAAACGAGAAATGGGCCTTGGTATGTCATGTACTCGTTTGACGGCTCAGGCCGAATCTTCAACGGCTTCCTACAGACGCTGATTGGGCTCGACGAGATGGCTGTAAAGGCCAACGACAAGACTGCCCGCAGCCTCTTTGCACGGGCTGAACCTGTGGCGCGCCGTTCGATCGCGACCTACATGACAAGCGGCTGGTCCTTTTACGAGCCGGGCGAATGGTCAACTGAGAGCTACCACGAACTAACGACTGGCTTCCTCGGCGAGATGTGCAAGCGCACAGGCAAGAAGCCTTACTGCGCTGCTGAGAAGCGCTTCGCGGCGGACACCGCTGAGCCACCGCGCTTTGCGGTGACGACTAAGACAGTCAAGGCCGATAAGCCAGCGTCGCTTCGGTTCTGGGTTTCAAAACCAGCATCCGTCTCGATCTCCGTCAAGACCGGAACGAAAACGCTCCGCTCTGCATCCGGCTCTTACTCCCCTGGCTTCCACACCCTTAGGCGCGTCAAGCCACCAAAGGGGACATCAGCCCTTTCGGTTGTGATCAGCGGCAGCGACCCAGCAGGCAAGCACCGCCGAGTCATCTCGACTGTGAAGGTCAAGGGGTAGTCGTGGCTGGCGAACGCGACTCCGACGCGCTTGCTGCGCTGATGGTTTTGGCATCACAGCTTCGTGACACGGCAAGCTCCACGAACACCCATCCATGTAGTTGATGGCCGAAGGGTTGCGCAGCAGCAAGCGGTTGACTTTAAAAAATTCGTCATCGTCTCGGAGCAACGGCTCGATCAGGGGCGCTTCGCTCGGCACGGTAGGACACAGCATGGCATCAAAGCCGTGCAGCGTGTGTTGGGCGGCAGCAATCCACGCATGTCTTCGGTTGTGAAGCCCCAGGTAATCTTGGGCACTGATACCCTGACCCAACATCATGCGGGCGACCACGCGGTGGTCAATTTGCTGCGCTCCGCGCTCTAAACGTGCGTGGTGCGCAGCAAAGCTCTCAATCGGAGAAAAGCCACCTGGCAGGCTGAGCGCCGCAATATCACCGAGCGCGTTAAATGGAATGTCCACCACGTCCGCACCCGCCTGAGAAATCCGCCTCAAGCACCGCGCAAAAACCTCGGCCACCGTGGCGTCCACATCGTCCAACATCAAAGTTTGTGGCACGGCGAAACGCATGCCGCGCAAGTCAACGTCATCCGCAGGCAAAGCTTGACCTGACAAGACGGCGTCCACCGCCAAACACCCACGCACGGAACGGGTGATGCTCCCAACCGTGTCGAGGGTACGAGATAACTCCATCACACCCGTTCTAGGAATACGCGCCTGCGTGCTTTTGTAACCCACCAAGCCACACAGTGCAGCAGGAATTCGGATGGAGCCGCCCGTGTCGGTCCCGATCCCGACCTCCGCCAAACCCAAAGCCACCGACACAGCCGCGCCCGACGATGAGCCCCCAGGCACACGCGCGTGCGCTGTGTCCGCAGGATTGACTGGCGTGCCGTGGTGAGGGTTGATGCCGACGCCCGAGAACGCAAACTCGCTCATGTTCGTTTTGCCCAGCACCACCCCACCGGCCTCGCGCAAGCGTTGCACCACAGGT
>CALJKH010000173.1 GCA_937973575.1 uncultured Solirubrobacterales bacterium
ATCCATTTGATGATGACAAGCTGCGCGAAGAGTGCGGCATTTTCGGGGTGTGGGGTGCGGATACCGCGTCTGCCGTCGTCGCGCTGGGCCTTCATGCCCTGCAGCATCGCGGGCAGGAAGCAGCCGGCATCGCAGCAGCTGATCTTGGCGGCAACATCCTCACCCTCCGTGACACGGGCCTTGTTGCTCAGGTCTTTGACACCAACAGCCTTGGGTCGCTCTCCGGCGATTTGGCAATTGGCCATGTCCGTTACTCAACGACAGGTTCATCTGGCTGGGAGAACACTCAGCCGATTTACCGCTCCGACGTGCGTGAGATCGCGCTTGCCCACAACGGCAACCTCACTGGCGTGACTGAGCTGCGCGACGAGCTCACTTCTAAGGGTGTTGAGCTGCGCTCAACCTCCGACACCGAGCTGATGGCAGCGATGCTCTCTACGCACCCTGCTGAGACGATCGAGGACGCAGTCTGCGACATCGTCCCGCGCCTCAACGGCGCCTTTTCGACAGTCGTGATGACCAACGACTGTGTTGTTGCCTTCCGCGACCCACTTGGGATCAGGCCGCTGGTTCTGGGCCGGATCGGCGAGAACTACTGCGTAGCGAGCGAGTCGTGCGCGTTCGACATCATCGGCGCCGAGTATCTGCGAGAGGTTGAGCCGGGCGAAGTTGTGACGATCGTCCCTGGCGGTATTCGCACGCGGATGGCAGTCGAGTCAGACCGCAAAGCATTCTGCGTCTTTGAGTACATCTACTTCGCCCGCCCTGACTCGCGCATGGCAGGCACAGTCCTTCAGGCTGCGCGCGGTCGCATGGGCGAGATCCTCGCCCGCGAGGCACCTGTTGACGCAGACCTAGTAATCGCAGTCCCAGACTCAGGTAACCCTGCCGCACGCGGTTATGCCCGGGCCAGCGGCATTCCCCAAGACGATGGGTTCGTTAAGAACCGTTACGTCGCACGTACCTTCATCCAGCCCGGCCAAGAGCTTCGTAAGCATGGCCTTCGCATGAAGTTCAACCCACTGCCTGAGATTGTCGCCGGACAGCGGCTCGTTGTTGTTGACGACTCAATCGTCCGCGGCAACACAACTCGCCAGATCATCGAGATGCTCCGCGACGCCGGAGCAAGTGAGGTGCATTTGCGGATCAGCGCCCCGCCGATCCGCCATCCATGTCACTTCGGGATTGACATGCCAACCCGTGAGGAGATGGCAGCTCACGGCAAAACAGTTGACGAGATCGCAGCCGACATCGGCGCTGACTCTCTCGCCTACATCTCAATGGAAGGCGTTTACGAGGCTGTAGGCGGCGACAGGGCAACTCACTGCGACGCTTGCTTCACAGGTGACTACCCGGTGGAAACCGAGCCGACGACGGACAAGTTCGCGCTTGAGTCCGCCGACTCGCCTGCGTGATCGGCGACGCTGACCTTCGACGCGTAGCTGTGCTCGCCTCCGGCGAGGGAACGAACCTGCAAGCGCTCCTCGACCATGTTGATGGTCACGATGGGATTGAGATCGTGGCGCTCGCAGCTTCCAAGCCTGAGATCAACGCGATCGAACGCGCCAAGGTTGCAGGGGTGGAGACAGGCGTCTTCGCCAAGGCTGACTATGCAAGCCGCGAGGCCCGCGACCTTGACCTTGCCGCCTGGCTGCAGGAGCGCAAGGTGGGCATTGTCGTGACCGCTGGCTGGATGGAGCTTCTTACTCCAAGCCTGCTCAACACCTTCCGTGACCGAGTCGTCAATGTGCACCCGTCACTCCTCCCTGAATTCCCGGGCATTGACGCAGTCGGCCAAGCCGTGGCTGCCCGCGCGAGCATGACTGGGGTGACGGTCCATTTGGTAGACGAAGGGGTCGACACAGGCCGTGTTCTGATGCAGGAGTCGGTGGAGGTTCCGATCGGCGCGACCAAGGAAGAGGTGGTCGAGCTGCTTCGGCCACTAGAGCACCGCCTTCTCCCAGAGGCAGTCAGAGGACTCGCCGCCGGGCGACTGGCATAGGATCGACCTACCGCCCAATGAGTACTGAGAACTACGAAACAATCCCCGCCAATGAGGTCGTCGTGAGACGCGCTCTCGTGTCCGTATCGGACAAGACTGGCGTAGTCGAATTCGCGAAGGGCCTTGTGGATCTTGGGATCGAACTTGTCTCAACCGGTGGCACAGCTACCGCACTCCGTGAGGCTGGGCTTGAGGTGCGCAGCGTCTCCGACATCACAGGCTTCCCGGAGATCATGGACGGCCGAGTCAAGACTCTCCATCCAAAGATTCACACTGCATTCCTTGCTCGCCGCGATGACCCATCCCACATGGCGGCAGCCCAAGAGCATGAGGTCGAGTGGATTGACCTGGTCTGCGTAAACCTCTACCCGTTCGAAGAGGTCACAGCCAAGGAAGGCGTCTCTGACGCAGACGCCATCGAGAACATTGACATTGGTGGCCCGACGATGATTCGTGCCTCAGCCAAGAACCACGCCTTTGTTGCGACAGTCGTCAACCCAGCCAACTACGGCAAGGTGCTTGACGAGCTCAAGTCCGGCGGCAACACGCTCTCTAAGGCAACCCGTCGCGACCTTGCAGGCCAAGCCTTTGCGCGGACCGCCGCTTATGACACTGCGATCGCCGAATGGTTCGCAGGCCCTGGTGCTCCAGAGCCAGTTGAGGCTGGGCCACCTGCACGGATCGTCAAGTCCTACGAGCAACGCAGTGCGCTCTCCTACGGTGAGAACCCGCACCAGCAGGCCGCCTACTACGCAGAGACTGGCTCAGAGGCTGACCTTCTAAGCCGCTTCGAGAAGCTCTCGGGCAAGGACCTTTCCTACAACAACCTTCTCGACCTTGACGCTGTCCGTCGGATCGTTGACGAGTTCGATGAGCCAGCCTGCGTGATCATCAAGCACAACAACCCTTGTGGAGTTGCGATTGGCCCTGATCCTCTGTCCGCTTACAAGGCAGCCTTTGCCTGTGATCCGACGAGTGCCTTTGGCGGGGTTATCGGCTTCAACCGCGAGATTGACGCAACCCTCGCTACAGCCCTGATGGACCAGTTCATTGAGGTCCTCACAGCTCCCGCGTTCAGCGACGAAGCGATCGAGATCATGTCCGCCAAGCCGAACATTCGGATCCTGCGTGACAAGCATCCCGGTGGTGGGCAGACAGAGCCTGAGCTTCGCCAAGTTCTTGGCGGCGTCCTCGTGCAAGACCGCGACACTGGCCAAAACGGGCGTGACGGTATGGAGGTTGTCTCCAAGCGCCAACCAACTGAAGAGGAATGGCAGAACATGCTCTTCGCCTGGGTCGTAGCGCGCAATGTCAAGTCAAACGCAATCGTCTTTGCCAAGGATGGCGCCACGCTCGGTGTTGGCGCTGGGCAGATGAGCCGCGTCGATAGCGCCCGCATTGCTGTCAGCAAAGCCCCTGTCAGTCTTGAAGGTTCCGCAGTAGCCAGTGACGCGTTCTTCCCGTTCGCCGATGGCCCCAAGGAAGCGATTGACGCCGGCGCGTCATGCGTGATTCAGCCTGGTGGGAGCATCCGTGACGATGAAGTAATCGCAGCCTGTGACGAGGCAAATGTCGTTCTCGTCATGACTGGCCGCAGGCACTTCCGGCACTAGCCGGTTTACTTGACGAGCTGATTTACCGGGACGGAGCGCAGATGGTTGCGCGCCAATGCCCGCTTCAGTTCGTCAATCGCAGCGACTGAGGATGCATCGCTGCTGAGGACCAATGTGACGATCTCGCCCGGATGGAGCTCGCCAATCGTCGAGTCAGCTGTGACGATGACCTGGCCCTTGACGGGCTTGCCACCAAGTGACTTCGCAGCCTCGTACTCGCCAATCGAGAAACCCTTAGAAGGCGGTTGGTAAGGGAACGGCTCGTGGAGTCCAAGGTTGCGGGCAAGTTTTTTCAGGCGGGAACGAGTAGCAAGCCATCGGAACGCGCCTGACTTACGAAGTTGAGGTAGCACTGCGCTGCCAGCAGCATTGATTTCCGCGACGGTGCCGGATGAAACAGGTTGTGTCACAGCGACCGAGGCGTTGATTCCCCCTGCCTTGAGCAGAGCGATCGTGGAGCTTTGAGCTCCGTCCGGGCCATCCGCGATCACACCCACCACTGGCTGGTCCGTGGGAATGCTTGTGGCTGTCTTGAGCCGCAGCGGACCATCGGCAATGTTGAAGCCAAAGCCGCTTCCAAGTACCAGCCAGCCAAGCACTGCGAAGACTGCAGCCCCAGCAAGGACACGGCGGCCAACGAGCCGCCAAGCCGGGATTGGCTTAACCCAGCGGTTCATCTCAAGCGACAGGGTCGCCACCGTCGGAAGCTGGGCGTAGCGCGGATCACGGAGTGCTGGCTCGCTGAGCGCTTGCTCGATCGCCGCGGGGAGGTCAGACCTGCGCTTAACCACCTGTGCAAGACCCAGATGGACGTACTCCTTGTTGTTCTCGCGGACATGGCCAACGCCAAAGCCGTAAGAGATCACCTGAGTTCCGCAGATCATTGCCTCAAGTGCAGTCAGGCCACCAGTTGCGTGGATTAGTACATCGCCGGCTGAAAGGAATGTCGCCATCTCAGTGGTGAATCCTTCAATGCGAAGCCGGGGCTCACCTCCGAACTTCGCCTCCAAGGCGGTCTTGACTGCCTCGTTGCGGCCACAGAGAGCGACGACTTGGGAGTTCTCTACAGCTAGGGCTTCCTCGATTCCTCCGGTGACATCTCCAACTCCCCAACCACCGCCGGAGACGATGATCACCGGGCAGTCAACGGGAAGGCCAAGGATGCCCCTTGCCTCTTCGCGCGTGGGGGGATTCAAGAACGCAGGTGTCGTCGGCGGCTGAGCCCAACGGACCGAGCCCTTACCGGCAATTCGCTCAACAGTTTCCGTTGACTCGCGGTGAGTAACTGTGTGGAGGTCAATTCCCTTGTGGGCCCAGTGGTAGAGGCCAGCAAGGTCTGTGATGTCGGCAATCGTTGGTGTCAGCAGTTTGCCGTTGAGGCGCATGTTGCCAAGCACCGAGGTGACACCTGGGTAGGTGGAGATGATCAGGTCCGGGTTATGCGCGTTGATGATCCGCATCAGTGGGCGGGCGCCAATAGTCGCCAAGAGCTTCTGTGAGAGCCAGCGGGTTGGCGGGATCTTCATCAGCAGCCAGTATTGAATCTCGAAGATCCACGGGAACCATTTAAAGGTCACCACTGAGCTGTCGCGGACGACGCTGGTGAGGATGCCGCCCATGGCCGTGAGGCCGTTGGCGATCATCACCCGAGCCTCGGGTTCCTCCTCGCGGAACTCGCGCTGGATTGCGCGAGCAGGCGCATCGTGACCCTCGCCGATGTCGGCGGAGAGGATCAGGATGTTGCGCGGGTCGTTAGCCACTACCGCGACTGTAAGGGGTCAGCCTGTTGCTTAAGAGTCTTGCGAGTTACGCCACTCGACATAGCGGCGTGCGCCTTCAGCAAAGTCGGTCTTGGCAGTCCAGCCAAGCTCGTCTTCGGCGCGCTGACCACTGATGACTGCACCGGCGAAATCGCCTGCGCGGCCCTCGGTGATCACGATCTCAGCCTCACCAACAAGCTCCTTGGCCTTCTCGGCTACCTCGCGGATTGAGGTCTCCTCAGTGCCAACGAGGTTGTAGATGCGGTTCGCAGCCTCAGGGCCGAATGAGCGGACAACTGCGTCAGCAATGTCTTCGACGTAAACGAAGCGACGTGTCTGAGTGCCACCACCGGCAAGGGTGATCGGCTCGCCAGCACGAACCTTGTTTACAAACAGTGCGAGCACTGTTGCCTCACGTGCGCGTGGGCCGTAAGGAATGCCAAAGCGCAGGATCGTGTAGTCAAGGTCGTAGAGCGCCTTGTAGGAGGTGCAGTAAGCCTCGCCGGCAAGCTTGCCAGCTGTGTAGAGGTGGGATGGAAGCGCAGGGTTTACGTCCTCGTCAATTTCCATCTCCTTGTTGTCCTGGTAGACCCAGATCGTTGAGGAGTAGACGACGCGCTTAACGCCAGCACGCTTGGCAGCCTCAAGTACGCAGATCGTTCCGCGGGCGTTGAGGTCCTCTGACCAAAGCGGGTCAGCCTGGACTTCGCCAACGTCAGCTGCAGCTGCAAGGTGGGCAACTCCGTCGCAACCCTGCATTGCCTTCTCGAGTGCGTCAACGTCGGTGATTGAGCCTTCGAAGAACTCAGCTCCGCTCTCGTATGGACTTGGGCGAATGTCGAAGTTGACTGTCTCGTGGCCTGCGGCCTCAAGGTGGTCAATTACATGGGAGGCAATGAAGCCTGAGCCTCCGGTTACAAGGACTTTCATTTAGGCGATTCCCTCCGGGAGGTTGGGGCCCGCGTAATAGAGCGGCGGGCATGAGTGGTTTTCGGCGACCCAGTCAGTATTTGGCAGGTCTACATGGGTGTGGCCCATGATGCGGTGGCATGGCGTGTCGTAGACGCGGCCGGTGCTCTTCTCCAGCTGCTCAAAGACGATGTACTTGTAATAACCGCTTGTCATTCCGTCTGGGAACTTGAGGCGGGTTTCCTCAAACTGAGGGTCAAGCAGGCCCTTGGCGACCTTGTTCTTCCACTCGATCATCTCTGGGAGACGCTCGATCTGAATCAGGCCAAGTGCAGCTGTGAAGTCGCTCATCCGGTAGTTGAGGCCGTTGACTTCATGCTCTGGCTTGCCGTAGTTGCGGTAGGCCTTTGCGTAGGTGATCAGCTCAGGGTTCTTGGAGACGAGGATTCCGCCCTCACCGGTGCTGATCGTCTTGGTGGCGTAGAAGCTGTAGACGCCAGCGTCGCCGTATGAGCCAGGCTTCTTACCGTTCCAGTCAGCTCCGTGGGCGTGGGCGCAGTCCTCAAGCAGGAAGATGTCGTTGGCCTTGCAGTAGGCAGCGATCTTCTCTGTGTCGAAGGCAATGTGGCCACCGATGTGGACAAGCCAGACAGCCTTTGGCTTGTGCTGCTCAGCCTTCTTCTCGAAGTCCTCAAATGACATGCAAAGGTCCTCGCGGTTGCAGTCAACAAACTCAACCTTGCCGCCGGCCTTGATGACCGAGAGCGGTGTAGCCATGAATGTGTTTGAAGGGCAGAGGACAACTTCGTCCTTGACGTCAATGAAGTCGAGAGCTGCGAGTGCGCCGCCTGTCCAGGAGCTGGTGGCAACAGCTGGGACGCCGTTCCACTTCTCCCAAGCCTCTTCGAACGCGGCATTCATTGGGCCTTCTGCCCAGCGGTTGCTGTCGAATACTTGGTCTACAAGCTCGTGGAAGCGAGCGCGGTCGCGCTGATCAAAGCCAATTGCAAATGCTGTGTAGTCAGGGTTGCTCATGAAGTCTCCGTTTTATGCCCTTGCAAGTGGGCGTTGGGGCGGGTTTAGGCCGTGTCGTGAGAGGAGTTCTCAGGGAAGCACGACTGTGTCAAGACTACGCGTTTCAACGGCGTTCAGGACCCCGGGAAGTGCTGCGACTGTGCGGAGGTGCGACCCTTCAGCCGAGTAGTCGTCGCCGTCATGCAGGAGGACAACATCGCCAGCTTTCAACTTGGCTGTTGCGTCCTTGATGATTGACTCGGGCGTAGCGCGCGCTCGCCAGTCACGACCCCACTGAGTCCACAGCCACGGCTGGAGGTTTGCCCGCTTAACTTCGCGCAGAAAAGCCGGGGTGTAAATGCCTAGCGGGGCTCGTTGCAGGTCACATTCAACTCCGGTTGCAGAGTGGATCGTCTCCTTAGCGCGGGCGATGTCATCGCGGATCTGGGGACCAGTTAGCCGTAGTGCGTTCCTGTGCTGGAAGCAGTGAAGGGCAATGCGATGACCCTCCGCAGTGATTTCCGCGGCTAGTTCTGGTGTGGCTTCAACTCGCTCGCCAACTAGGAAGAAGGTGGCCTTAACTCCTCGTTCATCGAGAATTCGCAGAACCTCTGGAGTGCCCTCAGGGTGGGGGCCGTCATCAAAGGTGATCGCGACCGACTGGTCAGCAAGTTCCTCAGGCAGCCCCAACGGGACCCCGATTGCGTTGGCAAGCGGCGGTAGCAGCGGCATCAACGCCGGCGCCGCATGGGCAACGGCTAACCCGCCTCCGACTGTTCCAAGCGCAACTGCTGTTCCCTTCCGCATGGGCCTAGTCTCGCAGGCTGCGGATTGCTGCGATTAAAGCCTGCGTTGCCGGGTCATGGCTTGCAGTTTGGGTGCCGGCGAGTTCAGGCACGATCACCCCGGCCAGTTCCTTGCCCAGCTCAACTCCCCATTGGTCAAAGGCGTTGATTCCCCAGATTGCTGCTTCCACAAACACCTTGTGCTCATAGAGGGCGACTAGCGAACCCAGCGTGGCAGGGTTGAGTTGCTTGGCGAGGATCACTGTGACCGGCCGCCCGCCAGGGAACCTGCGGTGAGGTGCAAGCTCGGGTCGCCCTTCAGCTGCGGCCGCATCCTCACTCCGCCCGATCGACAGAGCCTCGGCCTGGGCAACCAAGTTCGCGACCAGTAAGTCCTGCCTGTCCTGGTCGGCAGGGTCAACCGATTGGGCAAAGCCAATTAGGTCGCATGGAACTGTGCGAGTTCCCTGATGGAGGAGCTGGTGGAAGGCGTGCTGGCCGTCGGTCCCAGCCTGACCCCAGACGATGGTTCCGGTATCGGTGTCAGCCGGGGTGCCGTCGGAGCGCACTGATTTGCCGTTGCTCTCCATGTCCAGCTGCTGCAGCCAGGTTGGGAAAAGGCGCAAGTCATTTGAGTAGGGGAGGACCGCGTGTGTCTCAAACCCGGCAAGGCTCCCGTTCCAAAGCCAGCTGAGGGCGAGCAGCACCGGCAGGTTGCTGGCAGCTGGTGCAGTGCGGAAGTGGGTGTCCATCGCGTTCATCCCGCCGAGGAACTCGCGGAAGTTGGCTGGGCCAACAGCAACCATCAGCGAGAGGCCAACTGCTGACCCAACTGAGTACCTGCCACCAACCCAATCCCAGAAGCCAAACATTCCCGACTCAGGGTCAATCCCAAATGCCTCAACCTGAGCGGCCGCAGTTGACACAGCGACCATGTGCGCTGCCACAGCGTCCTCTCCCAGCGCCCCAACAATCCACTCGCGAGCTTCCTTAGCGTTCGCGATCGTCTCCAACGTCGTGAAGGTCTTGGAGCAGACGATGAAGAGCGTCGTGGCTGGGTCAAGCCCGGCCAGCGCTGTCTGGAGGTCGGCCGGGTCCACATTGGACACAAACCGCACGGCAAGGTCAGGGTCAGCAAATGGGCGAAGTGCAGCTGTGGCCATGCGGGGGCCGAGGTCAGAGCCGCCGATACCGAGGTTGACGATCGTGGTGAACTTCTCTCCGGTGCTGCCCGTCCTGCTGCCATCGCGCACTGAGGTTGAGAACTGCTCCATCTTTGCCAGCTCGGCTTGGACTGCAGCATCAACATCGAGGCCGTCAACGTTGAGTGGCGTCCCCGCTGGCGCGCGGAGTGCGGTGTGAAGTGCTGCGCGGTCCTCTGTGTTGTTCACATGCTTGCCAGCGAACATCGAATTCACCTGATCCATTACCTCGCGGTCTTCGATCAGCCAGAGGAGGAGGTCCAGCTCGTCCGGGTCAAACAGCTGGCGAGTTAGGTCAAGCCGCAGGCCACAGGCCTCGGCTACGAACCGCTCAAGGCGAACAGGGTCAGCAAGGGCCTTAACCCTGCGGGCTCGGGGTGCCTCTGCGGCTGCCGCGAGCGCCTGCCATTCGAC